>SCTT01000346.1 GCA_004322435.1 bacterium | reverse complement strand
CCGATGCCGGCCCCGGCGGGCATCCCGCGCCCCGAGAGCGCGGCCGTCGCCCCGGCTTCGAGCGTGAAGGTCCCCGCCACGTCCCAGGACGCGAAGGCGGCCGTGCTGACGGGGTTGGCGGTGTGCGTGAGGCTCGAGCCGGCCTTGAGCCACAGATCGCCCGACAGGGTCAGAGTCTGCGTGGTGTCGACCGTCAGGCCCGCGTCCCGGTGGACCAGGATGTGCTGGCCGGACTCGATGGCGCTCGAGATCCGGAGCGCGACGGCGGCCCCGCCTCCGGGACTCCCCAGGGTCATGCTCGAGAACGCCACGGCCGGCGAGCCCGCGGCGGCGAAGACGTTCGCGGCGACGTTCAAGGTCACCGAGTCGTTGCGCGTGGGGACGCCCGCGGGGTCCCAGTTCAAGTCGTTGAACCAGTCGCCGTCGCCTCCCGCCCCGGTCCAACGCTTGGGCGCCTCGCCCGTGGCCGTCGAAACCGCCGCCGCGTAATGCGGGGCGCCCGGATGGTTGAGCGCGCCGACGCGCAGGTAGTAGGTCGTCCCCGACAGCAGGTTCGTCACGCTCAGGGCCGCCGCCGCCGGCGCCCACGAGGCCGAGGAACGCAGGGTCCCGCTGAAGTCGGAGGCGGTGGAGGCGTCCACGACGAAGCCGCGGGCCGCGTTCGGGGTCCAGGCGACCGTGACCGAACTGAAGAAGGCCGCGGAGACCGACACCGAGGTCGGCAGGGCCGCCAACGTCGCGCTCGCCGCGAGGGCGGCGTAGGTCGGGACGCCGTTGTGGTTGAGCGCCGCGACGCGCAGGTAGTAGGTCGTGTTCGCCGAGAGCGCCGGGGCGAGCACGCTCAGCCCGGCCACATCGCCGTTGGGGGTGGCGCTCGAGTGGAAGGAGCCCGAGAAATCAGCGGCGTCGGAGGCCTCGAGGCGGTAGCCCTGGGCCGCCACGTCGATCCAGGTCACGGTCAGGCTCGAAAGCCAGGCTCGGAAGACCGAGCCCCCGGGCACGCCGACGGCGAGCGTGCTGGTGGCGCCCAACGCAAGCGCACCGCCGGGGACCCCGTTGTGGTTCAAGGCGTACACGCGCAGGTAATGCGTCGTGTCGGCCGCGAGGGCGGGCGCGAGGACGGCGAGGGCCGAAGCCGTCCGGACGTGGGTGACGGAGGATGTCAGAGTCCCGGTGTAGTCGGAGGCGGTCGAGGCCTGCAGCAGGTAGCCCTGCGCGGACAAGGCCTGCGGCGCCGCGGGCGCGGCCGCCCACTGCGCGGTCACCGAGCTCAGGTCGACGGCGGCGAAGGCCGGCGAAGCCGCCGAGGGAGGGACAGCCAAGGTGGACGTGGCGCCGAGCGCCGCGAAAGGGCCCGGGTCGCCGGAGGCGTTCAAGGCCGCGACGCGGAAATACCAGGTGGTGTCGGCGTCCAGGGAGGCCGCGGTCAGCGTGCTCAAGGCCGCGACGAAGGTCGTCGAAGCGCGCACGGCGCCGCCCGGCGCGGCCGCCCCGAAGTCCGTCGAGGAGGCTTCGAGCCGATAGCCGCCGCCGGCCTTCGCGGCCCAGCGCGCCGTCACCGAGGTCTCGAAGACGGCCAAAAACGCCGGACTCAGCGCCGTCGGCGCGCCGAGACGGGTCACCGTCGAGCCCAGCGCGGTGAAGGGCCCGGGGCGGGCGTTGTGGTTGAGCGCGCTCACGCGGAGGTAGTAGGTCGAGTTCTCGGAGAGGGCCGGGACGCCCACCGTCAGGGTGGACGCCGCGCGCACGAAGGTCCGGGAAGAGGAGACCGTCCCGGTGAAATCGGCGGCCGTCGAGGCTTCGAGGCTGTAGCCCTCCGCGCTCGCGGACAGGGGGGAGGCGGGCGCCGCGGCCCAGGCCGCGGTCAGGGAGCTCTGGAACACCGCCGGGAAGGAGTCCGCCAGGGCCTGCGGGGCGGCGGCCAGGGTCGCCGTCGCGTAAAGGGTCGTGTAGGTCCCTGGCACACCGTTGTGGTTGCGGGATGCGACGCGGAAGAAATAGGTCGTGTTCCGGTCGAGGGAATCGGCCGACACCGTGAGGGTGTTCTGGGAGAACAAGGTGGACTGCGCGGCGGCGGTCTGCCCCGAGCCGTCGAAGCCCGTGCTGGACCCCTCGACGCGGTAGCCGACCGCCGAATCGGCCAGAGGGGCGCCCGGACGGGCCTCCCAACTGACCGTCGCCGAGGTCTCGAAGACTCCCGGGAAGGTGGCCGTCTCCGCGAGCGCGTTCGGGGCCAGCGCCAACAGCGAGGTCGAGACGGTGGCGGAATAGACGGGGACGCCGTTGGGGTTGAGCGCGGCGAGCCGGAAGAAATAGGTGGTGTTGGCGTCGAGGGGCGCCGACAGGACCGTCAAGGTGCTCGCCGCGGCGACGGCCGTCTGCGTCGAAGAGACGGTCCCCGTGAAGGCGGCGTTCTTGGCCGCGTCGAGGCGATAGCCAGCGGCGGACAGGTCGCCGGGCGGGGCCGTGAAGGCGGGCCACCCCCACGTCGCGGAGCTCGTGAAGAGGCCCAGCGGCGACGGGTCCTCGGGGGTGCGCGCCAAGGTCGCGGTGGCGCCCAGAACCGCGTACGCCCCCGGCGCCCCGGAGGGGCTGAGTCCCGCGACGCGGAAGTAATAGGTGGTGTCGCGGTCGAGGGCGGGCAGGGTGACCGTCAACGTGCTCACGCCCACGGAGGGCGTGCGCGAGCTGACCAGCACGCCGCCCGGGGACGCCGCCCCGAAGTTCGTCGAGGAGGCCTCGAGGGCATAGCCCGAGGCGGCCTGCGACGGCGGGGCCGACGGCATCGCCGCCCAGGCCGCCGTCACGGAGGTCTGAAAGACCGCGAGGAAAGTCTCCGCGAGCGCCGTCGGCGAGGCCGGCACGGTCGCGGTCGTCCCCAACGCGAGCCCCTCGCAGACCGCCCCGACGTGGTTGAGCGCGAAGACCCGGAAGTAATACGTCGTGTTGCGGTCCAAAGCGGCCACCGAGACCGTCAGCGTGCTGAGGAGGACGTTCGGCGTGACGCTCGAAGAGACGACGCCGCCCGGCAGGGCCGCGCCGAAGTTCGTCGAACTGGCCTCGAGCCGGTAGCCCTGCGCCGACATCGACGACGGCGCCGCCGGCAGCGCCGCCCACGCCGCCGTCACGGAGGTCTGGAAGACCCCCAAGAACGCCTCGCCGAGCGCCTCGGGATGCATCGCCCAGGTCGGCGTGGCCCCGGCCAGCGCGTAGTGATAGCGGTTGGCCAGGTTGAGCGTGCCGACGCGGAAGTAATAGGTGGTGTTGGCGTCGAGGGCGGGGCTGAAGACGGTCAAGGTGCTGACCAGGACGTCGGAGGTGAACGAACTGACGAGGACGCCCGTGAAGTCGGCCGCGGTGGAAGCCTCGAGGCGGAAGCCCGAGGCCGAATGGCTGGCCGGGGCAACCGGCAGGGCGGCCCAGGCCACGGTGACCGAGGTGCGGAACACCGCGACGAACGGCTGGGCGGCGAACTGGACGGGCACCGCGGCGGTCACGGTCGAGCCGAGCAGGAGCGTGGACCGGAGCCCGTCGTGGTTCACGCCGTGGACCCGGAAGTAATAGGCCGTGTTGGGGTCGAGGGCCGGGCTCAGCACGCTCAGCGTACTGACGCGGGCGTCGGCGGTGAAGGAGGAGACGAGCGTCCCGGTGAAGTCGGCCGCAGTCGAGGCCTCGAGGAGGAAGCCCTGGACCGAGGCGCTCGAAGGGGAGGCGGGCAGCCCCTTCCACGCGACGGTCACCGAGGAGGGGAAGACCCCCAGGAACGTCGCCGGGGGGCCCAGCGACTCGGGCTGGACGGTCCGCGTGGCGGTCGCCCCCAGGAGGATGAAGTTGGCCGCGTGCGCGTGGCTGAGCGTCCCGACACGGTAGTAGTACGTCGTGTTCGCGTCGAGCGCGGGGCTCAAGACCGTCAGCGTGCTGGCGGCCACCTTCGCGGTCTCGGACGAGAACAGGGTCCCGGTGAAGTCCGCGGCCGTCGAAGCCTGCAGCAGGTAGCCGGCCGCGGTGAAGCTCGAGGGAGACCCCGGGCGCGCGGCCCAGGCCACGGTCACCGAGGTCCGGCCGACGTTGAAGAACGGCTCGGCCGAGGGGGTGGGGGCCGCCGGCAGGGTCGGGGTGGCGCCCAGCACGGCGTAGGTGCGCACGTCGGCGTGGTTGAGCGAGGCGGCGCGCAGGTAATAGGTCGTGTGCGGGTCCAAGGCGGCCGCGAGGACGCTCAGCGTGCTGAGCTGGACCGCGGGGGTCTGGGAGCTCGACGTCACCCCGCCCGGCCGGTAGGCGCCGAAATCCGTCGAGGACGCCTCGACCAGGTAGCCCTGCGCGGAGTTGGACGAGCCCTGCTGGGCCGCCGTGGGGAACGCGGCCCAGCCGGCGGTCACCGAGGAGGGATAGACGGCCAGCAGCGCGGGGTCCACCAGGTCCCGGGCCCGCGTCGCCACCGTCGCGCCGTCAGAGAGCTCCGAGAAGTTGGCCGACTCGTCGCGCGTCCACAGGCGCAAGAAGTGAGTCGTGTTCGCGAACAGCCCCGAGAAGGCGTAGCTTTGCGCCGCGCCCGGGGCGACGCCCGCGGTGGACAGCAAGACCTGGGCCGCCGCGCTCGAGAAGAAGTTCGCCGAACCGGCCAGAGCGGCGTCGGTCGTGTAATGGATGCGGTACTGGCTGCCCGAGGTCAGCGTCCCGGCGTTGGCGTCGTCGCCCGGGGCGGTCCAGGAGAGGTCCAGGTCTCCCGGCTGGGCGCCCACCAAGGCCGAGAGGTTCGTCACCGCCGCCGGGGCGATCTCGGTCACCAGGCTCACGACCTGCCAGCGGAAGTTGCCCGACGAGGTGTTCTTGTAGCGCTGGAACTGCACCGAGCTGTTCGAGGGGAAAGTCGCGCGCCAATACGGCTCCGGATAGGTGGTCAGGGTGCCGCCGTCGTCGTCGTTGGTCATCAGCGGGAACGACAGGCTCGTGTCGATCGCGGCGAAGGTCGGGGTCACCGTCAGGTCGTTGGCCGTGGCGGTGGCGGCCGAGCCGCGCTGGACGCTGATGTTCGGGTGGCTCAACACCGTCCAGCGCGCGACGCAGGTCCCGGTGGGGGCCGAGTTGCGGGAGAAGCGCAGCGTGACGGCGTCGAAGAGCTCGACGTTCACGGAGGTGAGCTCCTGGCCGTTGGTGTCGCACGAATACGTCATGTGCGCAAACGAGCGCCCGACGTCCACGCTCGTGATGGCCTGGGTCTGGGGGGTCGCGTTGTCGCCGGTCGTCAGCGTGAACTCGCCGGTCTGCACCGTCCACAGCGGGGAGCGGAACTCGACGACGAAGTAGTCGACGTCGGGAGAGCTGTTGCCCCCGGTCCGGTCGAAGCGGAGGTTCGTGTTCGAGGTCATCGCC
>SCTT01000345.1 GCA_004322435.1 bacterium | reverse complement strand
GCGCGGCACGTCGAAGGGATGAGGGGCGCCGCCGAGGACCCGGAGAAGGTCATCGAGCTCTTTTTACAGTTCAAGAAGGACCACGCCTTGGAGCTCAAGCGCGCGGTGACGGCGACGGCGTCGGTCGCGGGGCGGGGGAACTACGACGCGTACCTGGAGATGACCGGCAAGAACGTCCAGCTCAGGCCGGAGGGCGGGCAGTTCGAGCTGATGCCGAACCCGGTCGAGCGGCAGCAGCGCGAGCTGGGGCGCTGGCGCTAGCGCCGCCGTGCGCGCCCTCGACAGGTTCTTCTTAACCCCGCTCATCCTGCAGTTCGCGTTCTGGTATATGTTCGGCGAGGGGGAGACCACCGAGGCCGTCCTCGTGACCGGGCTTTTGGCGGTCTTCGCCTCGGCCCTGCTCGCGGGTGCCGCGCTGGCGCCGCCCGCCGCCTTCATCGCCGCGGTCTGGGTGCCGGTGCTCTTGACCGTCTTCGACCTCTACTGGGCCATGGGCAGCCACGCCCCCTACGCCTTCGCGCGCCAGATCCTCGACATAGGCCCCTTCCTGATGAACGACGGGCGCGACGTCTTCTGCATCCTCTGTTCGCTGACCGCCGCCGCGGGCGTGGCGGTGCCGAACTTCATCCCGCCCGCGCGGAAGGCCTTCAACCGGTTCTCGTGGAGCGACCTGGGGACGGACGACTAGAACACCCCTTGCTCTAGGGAATCCAGGGCTTCAGGCGCCCAGCGCCGCGGCCTTCTTCAAGACGGCGTCCGCCATCTCTTTCTTGTGGGCGACGAGCTTCTTCGCGAGCCCCGCGTCCGCCACCGCCAGAATCTGCACCGCCAGCTGCGCCGCGTTCGCCGCCCCGTCGACGGCGACCGTCGCGACCGGCACGCCGGGCGGCATCTGCGCCGTGGCCAAGAGCGCGTCGAGCCCGTTTAAAGACGCGTTCAGCGGCACTCCGATGACCGGCTTCGTCGTCTGCGCCGCGACCGCCCCGGCCAGGTGCGCCGCCATCCCCGCCGCCGCGATGAACACGCCGCAGCCGGCGGCCTCGGCTTCCTTTATAAGGGAGGTGACCCGCTCCGGCGTCCGGTGCGCGGAGGCGACCGTCATCTTATAAGGCACGCCGAACTTCGTCAGGACGTCGGCCGCCTTCTTCATCACCGGCAAATCCGAGTCGCTGCCCATCAGAATCAGGACTTTCATCTTTGCCTCGCCGCGGCTCTCACGAGCCCGATGTCTTTGCGGTACTGCACGCCTTCGAATTCGATGGTCTCGGCCGCGCCGTAGGCGCGCTCGCGGGCTTCCTTGGCGTCCTTGCCGACGCCGGTCACTCCGAGCACGCGGCCGCCGTTGGTCATCCAGACCTGCTCGGGGCGGGCCGTGCCGGCGTGGAAGATCAGCACGCCCGGCCGGGCGGAGGCTTCGGCCAGGCCGGTGATGGGGCGGCCCATCACGGGGGAGGCGGGGTAGCCCTCGGAGGCCAGCACCACCGTGACCGCGGCGCCGTGGGACTTGGGCGTCTCCGCCGGCAGGGCCCCCTTGGCCGTCGCCTCGCAGAGGGTCAGCAGGTCCGCGTCCAAGAGCGGCAGCACCGCCTGCGTCTCGGGGTCGCCGAAGCGGCAGTTGAACTCCAGGACCTTGGGGCCGGCCTCGGTCAGCATCACGCCGATGTAGAGGAGGCCGCGGTAGGCGAGCCCGTCCGCCGCGAGCCCGGCCAGCACCGGGGCGGACACGGCCTTGAGGACGCCGGGCAGCTCTTTGGCGCTCAGGTGCGGCGTCGGCGAGACGACGCCCATGCCGCCGGTGTTGGGGCCCTCGTCGCCGTCCAAGAGCCGCTTGTGGTCCGAGGCGGAGGGCAGCGGCAAGAAGCGCTTGCCGTCGCAAAAGCCCAACAGCGACACCTCGGGCCCTTCGAGGAGCTCTTCTAAGACCACGGTGGTCCCCGCGGCGCCGTGCGCCTGCTTGACCATCATGTCCTCGAGCGCGGCCTCGGCGGAGGAGCGCGCGCGGCAGACGCGCACGCCCTTGCCGGCGGCCAGGCCGTCGGCTTTGACCACCACGCCGTCGGGGAAGCGCGCCAGCGCGGCCTTGGCGACGTCGAAGGAGGCGTGGCGCTCCCAGCGCGCGGTGGGGACCTTGTGGCGGGTCATGAAGTCCTTGGCGAAGGCCTTCGAGGCCTCGAGCTGGGCGGCCGCCTTGCCGGGGCCGAAGACGAGCGCGCCGGCCTGGCGCAGGGCGTCGGCCGTGCCGGCGGCCAGCGGGTCTTCGGGGCCGATGACGACGAGGTCGATGACCTTCTCTTTGACGAACGCCGCGAGGCCGGCCGAGTCGGTCGCCTTGAGGGAGACCCGTTCGGCGGGAATGGCGTCCGAGCCGGGGGCGGCGTAGAGCTTCTTTAAGCGCGGGCTCTGGGCGAGCTTCCAGGCCAAGGCGTGCTCGCGCCCGCCGGAGCCCAGGAGAAGGACGTTCAAGTCCAGACCTCGCCTTCTTCGGCGTCGCGCGCCTGCGCGCGGGACTTGGCGGCCGCGCCCGCCGCCTCGGGCCCGCCGGCCTCCGAGCCCAAGAGGCCGGGCTCGGCGAAGTCGGGGATGGGGGTGGGGTAGCGGCCGGTGAAGCAGGCGGTGCAGGTGTCCTGATGCGAGCCGCCGGTCGCGCGGAGCAGGCCTTCGAGGCTCAGGTAGGTCAAAGAGTCGGCGCCCAAGAAGCGCCGGATGGACTCCTTCGAGCGCGTCGCGGCGATCAGCTCCGCGCGCCGCGGCGTGTCGATGCCGTAGAAGCAGGGCCCCACGATGGGCGGGGAGGCGATGGCCATGTGGACTTCCTTCGCTCCGGCCTTCCTCAGCAGGTTCACGATGCGCTTCGAGGTCGTGCCGCGCACGATGGAGTCGTCGATGAGTACGATTCTCTGGCCTTTGATGACGGACCGCACGGGCGAGAGCTTGAGCCTGACCGCCCAGTCGCGCGCCTTCTGGCCGGGCTGGATGAAGGTCCGCCCGATGTAGTGGTTGCGCACGAAGCCCACGTCGTAGGGGACGCCGGACTCCCGCGAGTAGCCCATCGCGTGGGGCACCCCCGAGTCCGGCACGGCGACGACGAGGTCGGCCGAGAGGCCCTTCGTCTCGCGCGCCAGCTCGACGCCCAGCGCCTGGCGGTCGGCCTGGACGCTGCGCCCGCCGAAGATGCTGTCGGGGCGGGCGAAGTAGACCTTCTCGAAGACGCAGAAGGCCTTGCGGGGGGCGGGAGCGAAGGGCTTCAAGCTCCGCATCTGCCCGTTCTCGACGATGATCATCTCGCCGGGCTCGAGGTCGCGCTCGACCTTGGCGCCCAAGAGCTCGAGGGCGGTGGTCTCGGAGGCGAACAGGCGGGCCTTCCCCAGGCGGCCCATCACGAGCGGCCGAAAGCCCAGGGGGTCGCGCACCGCGATGAGCTTGGTGGGCGTCAAGAACAGGCAGGAGTAGGCGCCCGTCACCTGGCGCAGGGCGGCGATGATGGAGTCCTCGACGGGGCCGGGGTGGCGGGCGGTCAGGTGGATGATGACTTCCGAGTCGGTCGTGGTGCGGAAGATGGCGCCGCGCGTCTCGAGCTTGCGGCGGATCTCGAGGGCGTTCGTGAGGTTCCCGTTGTGGGCGATGGCCAAGGGCCCGTGGACGTTGTCGAAGACGAGGGGCTGCGCGTTGCGCAGGTCGCCGTCGCCCGAGGTCGCGTAGCGCACGTGGCCGACCGCGGTGGAGCCTTTGAGGGCCGCCAAGGTCCCCTCGGGGAAGGCGTCGGCGACGAGGCCCAGGCCGAGGCGCGCGTCGAGCTTCGTCCCGTCTGTGACGACGATGCCGGCCGCTTCCTGGCCGCGGTGCTGGAGGGCGAACAGGCCGGTCGCGGCCTGGCTGACGGCGCTACGGCTGTCGGCGATGCCGATGATGCCACACACGCGGACCCACCCCCCTTTCTGCTATTGAAGCCTAATTCAGAGCGTGATTGACGGCGTTCCGGAAAAGCTCGAGGCCCACGCCCTCTTTGCAGAACGTCTGGCGCGTCCAGTTCGGGTGGTGCCAGCGGGTCACGTAGCGCTCGGGGTGGGGCATGAGGCCCAGGCAGTTCCCCTCGGGGTTCGTGACCGCGGCGATGTTGAAGAGCGAGCCGTTCGGGTTGTGCGGATAGCCGGCGAACTTGCCCTCCTCGTTGACGTACTGCATGAGGATCGAGCGCGTTTTCTTGAGCATCTCGAGGACCTTGGGGCTCTTCACGACGAACTTGCCCTCGCCGTGCGCGACCGGCAGCTCGATCATCTCGGGCAGGCCTTTGACGAACAGCGACCCGCTCTGCAGGTTGATGCGCAGGCGCACCCAGCGCGCCTCGAAGCGGGCCGAGTCGTTGAAGGTCAAAGACGCCACCTGCTCGCCGGAGGGCGTCTGCGGGAGGATGCCGGCCTTGACCAGCACCTGGAAGCCGTTGCAGATGCCGATGACGGGGCGCCCCGAGCGGATGAAGCCCTTGAGCTCGCGCAGCTGGCCGCGGATCTCGTTGGCGAAGATGCGGCCGGCGCCGACGTCGTCGCCGTAGGAGAAGCCGCCGGGGATGGCGACGATGCCGAAGTCGAAGAGCTTGGCCTTGCCCTTGAGGAGGTCGCGCACGTGCAGGAGCTCGGGGTCGCCGCCGGCCATCTTGAAGGCCGAGGCGGTCTCCAGGTCGCAGTTGGTGCCGGCGGTGCGCAGGACGAGGACGCGGGGCTTCTTCACTTGTGGCTCCCGTTGCCGTTCTGGCCGGGCCAGCCGCCGAGGGCCGAGGCGAGAGGCCGCTGCCAGGCGGCCTTGAGCTCGTGCAGGCGCTCTTCCATGAGGGTGCGGCTGTCGAGGTCGACGACCCGCAGCACGGGGTTCGCGATGGTCTGGCCCACGCGCGCGAGCGGCACGCCCTTCATCGCCTTGAGGAACGCCTTCTCCTTCTCGGGGGCGACCTCGAAGAGGAAGCGGCTCGGCGACTCGGAGAACAGGATGGTGACGGGGTCGGTGACGTCCTTGGTGCGCGGGACGCGCTCGAGGTCCAGGCGCACGCCGACCTCGCCGGAGAACGCCATCTCGGCCGCGGCGACGGCCAGGCCGCCCTCGCGCAGGTCGTGGGCGCTCATCACGAGGCCCGAGCGCACCGCGGAGGACACCGCCAGGAGCGCCTCCTTGGCCGAGCGCGGCTCCACCAGCGGCACCGCGCCGCCGGTCTCGCCGGAGAACTCCTCCCACAAGGAGCCCCCGGTCTCGTCCGAGGTCCAGCCGACCAGATAGACCGGGTTGTTGGCGGTCTTGAAGTCCATCGTCACGGCCTGGCGGACGTCCGGCACCGGGGCCAGCGCCGAGATGAGGAGCGTGCCCGGGATGGAGTGCTTGGCGCCCTTGGCGTCCAGGTAGGTGTTGTTGAGGCTGTCCTTGCCCGAGATGAACGGGGCCGAGAACCCGAGCGCCGCGTCGCGGCAGCCGTTGGCGCAGCGCACCAAGGCGCCCAAGGCCTTGGGGTCTTCGGGGTCGCCCCAGCAGAAGTTGTCGAGCAGAGCGGCCTGGGAGACGTCGGCCCCGACGCAGGCCAGATTCGAGAGCGCCTCGTCGACGCAGGCCAGGGCCATGGCGTAGGGATCGAGCTTGCCGTAGGAGGGGTTCATGCCGTGCGAGACCGCGAAGCCGCGCCAGCCGCCGGACTCGCCGACGACGGCCTGGGGCCAGATGACGCAGGCGTCTCCGGGGCCGTCGTGGTGCAGGCCCTGCAGGGGCTTGACCACCGTGCCGCCCTGGACCTCGTGGTCGTATTGGCGGATGATCCACTCGCGGCTGCAGACGTTGAGGTGGGACAGGCAGAAGCGCAGCGCCTCGCCGGCGCGCGCCTTCTCCGAGCCGCGGCCGCCCTTCTTGGGGGCCGTCTTCGGGGCGTCCCAGACGGCGGGCCGCTCGCGGCGCGGCACGCCCTTGTGGAGGAAGTGCAGGTCCAAATCGACCAGCTTCTGGTCCTTCCAGGACACCTCGAGGCGGCCGGTGTCGGTGAACTCGCCGAGCACGCAGTGCTCGACGCCCTCGGCGGAGAAGACCTCGGCGAAGGCGGCGAGCTTGTCCTTGGGCACCGCGAAGACCATGCGCTCCTGGGACTCGGACACCCAGGTCTCCCAGGGGAGGATCTCGGTGGTCTTGAGCAGGGCTCCGTCCAGGCGCACGCGCGCCCCGCCCTTCTTGCCCGACTTCTCGGCCATCTCGCCGACGGCCGAGGAGAAGCCGCCCGCGCCGCAGTCGGTGACGCCGCGGTAGAGGCCCTTGTCGCGCGCGCGCAGCTGCGCGTCCAAGACCTTCTTCTCCATGATGGCGTGGCCGATCTGCACCGCCGAGACGGAGGAGGAGTCGTCGAGCGCGGCCGAGGAGAAGGTCGCGCCGTGCAGGCCGTCGCGCCCGGTGCGGCCGCCCGCGGCGACGATGAGGTCCCCGGGCTTGACCGACTTGGCGATGGCCGAGCGGGGGATGAGGCCCACGGTGCCGACGAAGACGAGCGGGTTGAAGCGATACTCGTCGTCGAACCAGATGCCGCCCGCCGCGGTGGGGATGCCCATGCGGTTGCCGTAGTCGCGCACGCCGGCCACGACCGAGGTCATCGTCCTCTTGGGGTGCAGGGTGCCGGCGGGGAGGGGGCCGTCGTAGGTCGGGGCGGCGAAGCAGAAGACGTCCGTGTTCAGGACCGGCTTGGCGCCCAGGCCCGCGCCGAGGACGTCGCGCACGACCCCGCCGACGCCGGTCTCGGCGCCGCCGTAGGGCTCCACCGCGCAGGGGTGGTTGTGGGTCTCGGCCTTGTAGGCCAGCGCCCAGGCCTTGTCGAAGGCCACGATGCCCGCGTTGTCCTCGAAGACGGACAGGCACCAGGGCTTCTTGAGCTTCTGGGTCGCGAACGCGACGGTCTCTTGGAGGAGGTTCTTGACGAGCTTGACGGTCTTCCCCTCGCGGTAGCGGATGGGGCTCGTGAAGGTCTTGTGCTTGCAGTGCTCGGACCAGGTCTGGGCGAGCGTCTCGACCTCGGCCAGCGTGGGCTCGCGCTTCAAGGCCTTGAAGTGGGCCTGGACGGCGGCCAGCTCGGCGGCGTCGAGCGACCAGCCGTGGCGCGCGTTGAGCTCGGTGAGCTCGCGCCCGGTGGCGGCCGACCAGGGGGTCTCGGCCGCGCCGTTCACGGAGGGCTCTTCGACGCGCAAGGAGCTCACCTTTGCTCCGCGCTGGAGCGGTGCACGACGGGGTTCGCCAAAAGCTTCTCGAGCACCTTCTCGGCCTGGGCCTTCTGCAGGCGTCCGAAGAGGAGGTAGGCGGTGCCGGCGCGGGCCGACGCGGGCTCGGGCAGACCCAAGTCGCGCACGGCCTTGCAGACGCTCTCGCCGACCGGGTCGGTCACCGAGGGGCGCAGCCACACCTCGAGGCGCCAGTGCGGGCCGGTCGGGATGGACGCGCCGGAGCGGTCGATGCGGAAGTCCTGCGTGACGGGGTCGGCCAACAGCTGGCGCGCGATGTCGGTGGCCTGGGCGGCCGAGAGCTTGCCGCGCAGCTCGTAGAGGGCGTGCACGCGGGCCTCGGTGACGCCGGAGACGCCCAGCGCCGCGACCTGGTGCGCGAGCGCGGCGCCGGCGGGGTCGGGGTTGCCGGGTTTGGCCGAGACCTCGACGACCCAGCGGGGCGAGGCGTCGGGGACGGCGGGACGGGGGGCGGGCATGGTCATGTTCACGCGGTTATCCTCGCGAGAGCCTCGCGGTAGCGGGCGACGGTCGCGGCGACGACCTCCGGCGGCAGGGTCGGCGCGGGCGGGGTCTTGTTCCAGCCGGTCTTCTCGAGGAAGTCGCGCACCGGCTGCTTGTCGAAGCTCTCGGGGGCCTTCCCGACCTTGTAGGTCGCGGCGTCCCACATGCGCGAGGAGTCGGGGGTCACCATCTCGTCGATGACGCGGAGCTCGCCGTCGATGAAGCCGAACTCGAACTTGGTGTCGGCGAGGATGAGCCCCTTCTTGAGGAGCCGTTCGGCGCACGCCTTGTAGAGCTTGAGGGAGAGGTCCTCGAGGCGGCGGGCCAGGTCGGCCCCGACCATCTCGGCCAGCATTTCCCGCGAGATGTTCTCGTCGTGGCCCTGGTCGGCCTTCGTGGAGGGGGTGAACAGGGGCTCGGGCAGCTTCTGGGCCTCCAGCAGGCCGGCCGGAAGCTTGTGGCCGCAGACGGAGCCGGTCTTCTGGTACTCCTTCCAGCCCGAGCCCACCAGGTAGCCGCGCACGACGCACTCGGCGTCCACGCGCTGGGCCTTGCGCGCGAGCGTCACGCGGCCTTCGAACTCGGCGGCGGGCAACGAGGCGCCGGCGGGCAGGGCCCTGTTGACGTCCGCCAGGTCGTGCGACACCACGTGGTTGGGGACGATGCTCTTGGTCTCGCGGAACCAGTAGGCCGAGATCTGGGTCAGGATGCGGCCCTTGTCGGGGACGGCGGGGGAGAGCACGACGTCGAAGGCCGAGATGCGGTCGGTGGCCACGAGCAGCAGCTTGTCGCCCAGGTCGTAGAGGTCGCGGACCTTGCCGCGGTAGCTGGGCTTGAGGCCCGTGCCGGGCCCGGAGACGGTGCTGGCCATGGTCATCACTCCCATTCGATGGTCGAGGGCGGCTTGGAATTGACGTCGTAGACGACGCGGTTGATGCCGCGCACCTCGCTGACGATGCGGCTCGAGATGCGGGCGAGGAGGTCGTAGGGCAGGCGCGTCCAGTCGGCGGTCATGCCGTCCTTGGACTCGACGACGCGCAGGGCGGCCGCGCGCTCGTAGGTGCGCTCGTCGCCCATGACGCCCACCGAGCGCACGGGCAGGAGCACCACGAAGGCCTGCCAGACCTTGTCGTACCAGCCGGAGCGGCGGAACTCCTCCTGCACGATGCGGTCGGCCTCGCGGGCCAGATGCAGCGCTTCGGGCGTCACGGCGCCCAAGACGCGGATGGCCAGGCCCGGCCCGGGGAAGGGGTGCACCTGGGTGACCTCGTCGGAGAGTCCGAGGACCTTGCCGAGCTCGCGGACCTCGTCTTTAAAGAGCATGCGCAGCGGCTCCACGAGCTTGAGCTTCATGCGCTTGGGGAGTCCCCCGACGTTGTGGTGGCTCTTGATGACGGCGGAGGGGCCGTGCACCGACACGGACTCGATGACGTCGGGGTAGAGGGTGCCCTGGGCGAGGAAGCCGGCGTCGGTGTAGCGCTGGGCCTCGGCGTTGAAGACCTCGATGAAGGTCCGGCCGATGACCTTGCGCTTCCTCTCGGGGTCGGCCACCCCTTTGAGGCGCTTGAGGAAGACCTTCGAGGCGTCGACGACCTTGAGGTCGAGGCCCAGCCCCTTGCGGAACACGCGGTCCATCTTCTCGCGGTCGCCGTGGCGCAAAAGGCCCGTGTCGACGAAGATGCAGTGCAGGCGCTTGCCGATCGCCTTATGGATGAGGGCCGCGGCCACCGAGGAGTCCACGCCGCCCGAGAGCCCGCAGATGACGCGGTCCGGGCCCACGCGCGCCTTGACGTCGGCCACCGCGGTGTCGAGGAAGCCCTTCATGTTCCAGCGGGTCTTGAGCCCGCAGACGCGGCGCGCGAAGTTGGCGAGGAGCTTGGCGCCTTGGGGCGTGTGCGCCACCTCGGGGTGGAACTGCACGCCGTACATCCGGCGCGCGTCGTCGCCGATGGCGGCGTAAGGGGCCGAGGGGGTGGAGGCGAGGACCTTGAAGCCGTTGCCCAGGCGCTGCGCGCCGTCGCCGTGGCTCATCCAGACGTCGAGGGCCTTGGGAAGGCCCTTGAAGAGGTCCCCGGCGCCGCGAACGGACACCTTTGCGTACCCATACTCGCGGTGCTTGGCGGCCACGACCTTCCCGCCGTGGAGCTGTACGAGCAGCTGCATCCCGTAGCAGATGCCGAGCATCGGCAGGCCGCTCTCGAGCACCGCCGGGTCCGGGCGGGGGGAGCCGTGCGCGTGCACGCTGGCCGGCCCGCCGGAGAGGATGAGCCCCTTCGGCGCGTGCTTGCGGACCTCGTCGAGCTTCGCCGTCCCGGGGAGGATCTCGGCGTACACCTCGAGCTCGCGCAGGCGGCGCGCGATGAGCTGGGTGTACTGGGAGCCGAAGTCCAGGATGACGATGGCGTCGCGCATGGTCTCTTAGTGCTTCCCCATCCCGATCTGCTGCGCCTTCTGGAAGATCTTGCCCTCGGTGCGGATGGACGGGGCGATGATGATCTCCGTCAGCTGCATCTCGCGGATGTTCGTGGCGCCGACGGCCCCCATGCAGGTGCGCAGCGCGCCGACCAGGTTCTGCGAGCCGTCGTCGAGCCGGGAGGGCCCGAACAGGATCTCGTCCAAGGTCCCGGTGATGCCGACGCGGATGCGGGTGCCGCGGGGGAGGTTCTGGTGCGGCGTCGCCATGCCCCAGTGGTAGCCCTGGCCCGGCGCTTCCTTCGCGCGGGCGAAGGCCGAGCCGACCATCACGCCGTCCGAGCCGCAGGCGACGGCCTTGCAGATGTCGCCGCCGGTGGACATGCCGCCGTCGGTGATGATGGGGACGTAGCGGCCGGTCTTCTTGAAGTAGAAGTCGCGGGCCGCGGCGCAGTCGATGGTCGCGGTGACCTGCGGGACGCCGAGGCCCAGCACGCCCCGGGTGGTGCAGGCCGCGCCGGGGCCGACGCCCACGAGGAGGCCGGCGATGCCGGCTTCCATGAGCTCGACGGCGACGTCGTAGCCCACGGTGTTGCCGACGACGACGGGGGTCTTCATCTTCTTGCAGAAGGAGATGATGTCGAAGGGCTTGTAGCGGGTGGACTTGTGGCGGACGGTGGTGACGGTGGACTGCACGAAGAACAGGTCGCAGCCGGCGGCCTCGGCGATGGGGCCGTAGCGGTCGGCGTTCTGCGGGATGGTGCTGACCGCGCAGGGGACGCCCGCCTTCTTGATCTCCTCGACGCGGCGGGCGATCAGGTGCTCCTTCGGGGGTTCCTTATAAAGCTCCTGCAGGAGCTGCGTGGCCTCGTCGGGGGTGGCGCCGGCGATGCGGCTGACGACCTCGCGGGGCTTCTCGTAGCGGGTGTTGATGCCGTCGAGGTTGATCACGCCCAGGCCGCCGGCCTTGCCCATCGCGATGGCGAACTCGGTGTCGACCACGCCGTCCATCGCGGAGGCGATGAAGGGGATGGTGAGCTTGACGCCGCCCAGGGTCAGCGAGGAGTCGACGTCGTCGGGGTCCACGGTGACGCTGCCGGGGACGAGGGCGATCTCGTCGAACCCGAAGCAGCGGCGGACTTCGCGGTCACGTCCGATGAACTGGGGCATGGTCAGGCACCTCCGGAAAAGTTCGACCGCGCGTGGGAGCCCTCAAGGGTTCGCCGCGCGCGGTCGCTTGAAATCGGCTTCGGCATCGCAGTGACGGAGTCGGCTTCTCCGTCGAGAAAACAGGTTAGCAAAAAGCCCGCGCGGGGCGCAACAAAGGCCCCCCCTTCCTTCTATAATGCCCGCGTGGGCCCTCCCTCCCCTCGCGCCGCGGCCGTGGTGGTGTTGGCCGCCGCCGCTTGGGCGCTGGCCCCCGCGCGCCCCTGGGGGAGCGCCGACTGCGCCTACGGCGAGGCCACCTACGAGGAGGCCGGCGAGAGCCTCCGCCACGCCTTCGAGCCCGGGCCCCGGCCGGCCGCCTACCACCTGCCGCTGGCCTCGCTTCTGACCGCCGACCTGCGCGGCCATGCGGGGGAGGGGGCCTGCCGGGCCTGGCTCGGCGCGGCCCGCTCCGTCGTCCCCGCGGGCGCCGCGCTGACGGCGGCGTTGGCCGGCGGCCCCGCCGCGGGCCTCGCGGCGGGGGCCGCGGCGGCTTGGGTCCAACCGGACCCGCCCTGCCACCCTCAAGCGGCGCTGACGTTCTTCGCCGCGCTGACGGCCGGCGCGTTCGTGCTTTGGTCCCGTCGTCCGTCGGTCGCCCGCGCGGCCGCGCTGGCGGCGTGCGTCGGGTCTTCGCTGGCGCTCCGCTCGACGCTTGCGTTCTTGCCGCCGCTGGCGGCGCTGTGGGCGTGGCGCCGCCGGGCGCGCTCCTCCGCCCTCGTCCTGGCGCTGGCGCCCTGGGCCTTCCCCGCCGTCTGGGCGGCGTGCAACCTCTCGCTCCACGGCCGCGCGGCCCCCTTCGAGATGGGCCAGGCGTCGTCGAACCTCGCCGCGGGGGCCCTGGGGCTCGTCGGCACCGTCGAGGGCGACCTGGACGCGCTGGCGCCGGGGCTGCCCGACGGCACGGACACCGCGGCCGCCGTCCGCTGGGCGGCCCGCGAGGCGGCGTCCCATCCGCGCCGCACGCTCGACGCCTTCGTCGCGCGCCTCGTCTTCGCCGTCCGCACCGCGCCGCTTCTGTGGGCGGCGGCCCTCGTGGGCCTGCTGGCCGCCCGCCGTCGCCCTGAAGCACGCGCGCTGGCCCTGCTGACGGCCGGCTTCGTCGGGGTGCATGCGCTCATGGCGGTGCAGGCCAACTACTTCCTGCCGCTGACGGTCCCGCTCGCGGCCTTGGCCACGGCGCCTCTGTGGGCGCTCCGCGCCCGCGCCCCGCGCTGGGCCGACCGGCCCGCGCGCGGCGCGGCGGCGGCCGTGCT
>SCTT01000344.1 GCA_004322435.1 bacterium | reverse complement strand
AAGAATGCCATTCTACACTCACCAACCGATCATCAACGAAGCCCAAGACCAACCGGTCCCCATCCTTCCCGGTTTCCGGACCGCGAAGGACGTACTGCAATTCATTTTTTGACGCCTGAGATGCTGGTCCAAAGATATCGACGGCCTTCGCGGGAGAAGAACCAAACCGGATTGGCAACTTGAGTTTTTTCACGTTTTTTCGGAGCCGAAATTCGACCAGCTGAGGCGCCATATCAGGAGTCTTCCACTCGATAACAAGCGCCTCGCCATCTCGAAATTTTAAGCGGTTCGTCTGGAACTCCGCTTCAGTGACCACTGCTTCAACGGCCTGAATTTTCCCTAACGCACTCGTTAACGAATCCCTCGAGCCACCCAATTGGACTCTTGGGGCATCAAACATGGTGCGGAGGGTGTTGGATTTGTCAGAAACACCGCCATTCTCGGATGCCGCAAGGCAGGAGGAGACCAGGAGCAAAGAGGAGAATAGCATCGCGGTCATGTGCGCATAACTTAAATTAGACAGCTTGCCGAATTGCAGAATTGAAAAATGGCCATTTGTCTGATTGTAGTGGCAAACCCACCGCTTTGCCATAGTCGGCCCCTTCATTTTCGCGGCCTAATTCCGGGCTTCCGGCGGCCTAATTCCCCCCTCGCAATAACCCGAGCCCGGCCAGCGGGCTCTTCAGCCTGATCCCCCCACTATTGAACGGCGTGCTGTACACCATCGTCGTCCTCAAGTCTTTGTGTCCGAGCAGTTCCTGCACGGTTCGTATGTCGTAGCCGTCGTCAAGGAGATGCGCGGCGAAAGAATGCCGCAGGGTCTGGCAGGTAGCGGGTTTCACTATGCCGGAGCGCCGCCGGGCTTCTCGGACGGCGTTCTGCAGCACCGTCTCGTGGATGTGGCGGCGGCGCAGTTGACCGGTTCCCGTGTCGAGCAGTTGGCTCGCGGCCGGGAACACCCATTGCCACCCCCACTCTCGGCCGGCATCGAGAAATTCCCCCGAGCGGTCCTCCGGCACCGCCACGAATCCGGCTCCCCGCTTCAGGTCTTCTTCGTGCCGCCGCTTCACGTCAATCAGATGCCGACGGAGCGGCCCTTGGACGGCGTTCGGCAGGACCGTGTCGCGCCCCTTCCCGGTGCGGACGATGATTCGGTTCCCGCGCCAGTCGATGTCGCGCACCCTTAGCTCGCAGCATTCGAGGAGGCGGAGGCCCGAGCCGTAGAGAAGGGTCGCCATCATCTTGAGCGGGCCGTGCATCTCGCCCAACAGCCGCCCGACCTCCTCCCGCGTCAGAATCGTTGGAAGCCTGACCGGCATCTTCGCGCGCGGGATGGGGCCGCCGCGGCGGAGCTCGCGGCCGAGGACTTCTTTGAAGAAGAAGAGGAGGGCGTGCAGCGCTTGGTTCTGGGTGGACGCGCTGCGATTGGAGTCGGCGAGTTCGAAGAGGAACTTGCCCACCTCGGCTTCCCCGGGCTCGCCGACGCAGCGCTTGAGGAACCGAACCGCCCAGCCGGCGTACGTTTCTGCCGTGCGCGGGCTCAGGTGCCGGGCCCGCGCGGCGGCGTGGATTTTGTCCTTGAGAGAAGGCGGCTGTGGTACGAGCCCCGCCTCCACCTCGACCGTCTCCCCTTGAAACAGCTTGAGCAGGGCCTCCGGCATGTCCGGCGTGTGCGGGATGGACCAATACCGCTCCGCCGGATGCCAGCGGCGGCCCGGCAGCGTGCGCATCTTCTCGATGCGTTCGGGGGAATACGGCAGGCGCACGATGAGGCGGCCGTCGCCGCCGCGGAGGACCGTGATGGGCTCGCCCATACCCTCACGTACGCTTTAGGGGTCGATTTAGTTCCCTTTCTCGACGGAGGGGCCTGAGCTGTAGGCGTTGACGAGGTGGTCCAAAAGCGAGCGGGACTGCTCGTGCTCCGGGTCGGCCTTGAGGGCGGCGGTGAGGGCGTCCAAGGCGCCCTGGGCGTCGTTTAAATCCATCGCCAAGAGCGCCGAGCGTAGCCAGATCTCGGCGGAGGCGGTGCCCTTCACGGACTTCGCGGCCTTGGCCAGCGCCCCGCGCGCGTCCGGCACGCGCTCGAGGGCCTCGAGCGCGTCGGCCGCCAAGGTCCAGCGCTCGGGGCCTGCGGAGTTCTTGATGGCGTCCAAGACCTTGAGCGCCTCCCCGGGCTCCTCGCGCTCGATGTGCATCCGCGCCTCCCAGAGGCGAGGTTCCGAAGCTCCGGGCTTGCCGGCGCCCCACTCCCGCGCCAGAGCCAGGCGCCAGTCGCCGCGGATGGTCTTGGAGTAGGACAGGACGGAGCGGATTTCGGCCTCGGAGAGGGGTTTCTTCCTCCAAGCGAGGTAGCGCGAGAGGAGCAGGTCTCCTTTATAAGGTCCGACGGCCTCGTCCAAGCGCTTGAGCTCCTCCGCGTTCGAGCGCAGAAAGCGCCCGCGCGGGGCGGCGTATTCGAGGAAGGGATGCCAGTCGCTGTTGCGGCGGGACCAGTAGCCGAACCCGCGCGTGCCGGCGTCTGCGGCGGTCTGCAGAGCCAAGAGCGCGGCCGGGCCTTCGAGGCCCAGGCGGTCCATCGCCGCCTTGGTTTGCCCGGCCAGGCCCTTCTCTAGCGCCGCGAAGTCCGGCGGGCGGCGGCCGTTGAAGCCCACCAAGAACGCGTCCCCCCCGTTCGTGCGCCACAGCGAGGCGTCGTCGAAGGAGTCGCAGAAGGTCCCGACGATGCTGCGCACGAGCGGGTCCTCCGTCTCGTAGAGGTGGAACCACTGCACCATCACTCCGCCGGGACGGAGCTTGGAGCGCACGAGGGAGAAGTACTCGGAGGTGAAGAGGTTCCCCACTCCCGCAATCCAGGGGTTCGAGGGCTCGCTGACGACCGCGTCGTAGCCGCCCTCCGAGCTCCGCAGGAAGGCGCGGCCGTCGCCCACGTGGAGCTTGAGGCGCGGGTCCGAGAGAGGGTTGCCGTTCTGCTCGCTGAAGAATTGGGTCGCTTGGACGACGGCGGGAGAGAGCTCGGCCACGTCGAGGCGTTCCAGCGGCCACTTAAGGGCGGTGCCCGCGGTGACGCCGCTGCCCAGGCCCACGAGGAGGGCCCGTTTGGCGCCCGGCACCAAGGC
>SCTT01000343.1 GCA_004322435.1 bacterium | reverse complement strand
CTTCGACGGAGATTTCGGGTATACTTACAAATGACTCATTTCAAGCCGACCGCCGTTTCCGCCCTCCTCTGCGCCCTCCTCTCCGTCGCCTGCACCTCGCGGGTGGCCGTCCGTAAGGACCTCTCCGTAGCCAAAGGGGCCTCCCCCAAAGTCGAGGCGAGCGTCGTCCTGCTCGACTCCGTCCCGCCGGCCGCCGCCGAGGTCTCGCGCGGCGGAGACCACACCGCCATCGTGGGGCTCCAGCCCGGACTCTCGCACGCGGTGGCCTCGATGCTCGAAGGGACCTTCGCCCGAGCCTCGCAGGCCGCCGGCGCCGAATCCGCGCCGGCCGCCGACTTCCTGGCGGAATACCGCATCGTGAAACCGGACTCCTACCGCGAGGAGTTCCAGGTGGAACTCCGGGAGCCCGGCGAAGCCCCGCGCTTCGCGAAGTCCTGGCCGGTCCTCGAGACGACGCCGATGGGCAACAAGTTCATCGGGATGTTGTCGTTCATCCCGCCGTTCTACTTCCTGATGCCCGTGTCCGCCGCGAGCAAGGCGACGCGGACGCGCGACGCGCTCGAGCACGACCTCCTCAAAGGTTTGTCGGAGTTCTCGGCCGAACTCCGCCGCGACGTCCCGGCCTACCTGAAGAACAAGGCCCGCGCGCTGGCCGCCGAGGAGCGGGGCGACGCCGCGGCCTCCGCGGACCCCTCCGGCGCGTCGGCCGCCTATCTGGAGGCCCTCGCCGCGGCCGACCCCCATCGGAAGATCGGCCGGCGCGTGCTCGGGAGATTCATCGCCCTGACGGCCCGGACGGGCGCGCCCGCGGCCTCGGAGGCCGCCAAGGAATCGATGGCCCGCGGCAAGGTCCTCATCGGCCGCGCCGCATCGCCCGCCGACTTCCGCCCGGCCGTCGAGGCGATGGAGCAGGCCGTGACCGCCGCTCCCGGCTGGGCGAGCGGCCACTTCAACACCGCGTTGGCGCACGAGGGGGCGGGCGACTGGCTGGCGGCTTCGGAGCATTTCGCCGCCTATCTGGCGCTCAAGCCCGGCGCCGAGGACGCTGAAGAGGTGCGCCGCAAGATCGTCGAGCTCAAGGTGCGCGACGAGAAGGGCGACAAGCCGGGCGGCCAATAGGCGATGCTGCCGCTCGCCGTCCTTCTCGTCTCCCTGCTGCCCTCTCCGGCTTCCGCCGGGTGTTCCCCGTCGGACGCGCCGCAAGGGTACGGGGCGTCCTGGTGGAGCTCCTACAAATCCTGGTGCCGAGGCTGCGGCGGCCAGGTCTCTGATTCCCACTCGACCGCGACCGATTGCCGGCTGCCGGCGTCCTCCGGCGCCTCCTCCGGGGGCGTCTCGCCCGGGGCCTCGGTCGGCCAGGCCATCGGGCAGGGCGTCGTCGACCTCTACCGCATCCAGGCGGCCCAGCATAAGGCCCGGATGGAGCAGCTGCGGCTCGAGCAGCTGCGCCTCGAGGAGCTCCGTCGTCAGCAAGAGGCGGCGCGCAAGGCCAAGTTCGACAAGGACAAGAACGCCCTCCTCGACAAGATGGGAGGCGGCCCGAAGCCCTTGGGCCTCAAGGACGACGAGGTCGAGCCGGCCCAGCCCGACATGGGGGCGGTCCGGGACCTGCACAACAAGGAGGCGGCGCAGCGCCGCGAGGCCCTCGAGCGCCTCAAAGGGAAGCCCGAGGAGCTCTGGTGCAAGCTCCACCTGCCCCAGGCCCTCCTCCTGCCGGAGCCGCCCATCGAGGATGTCGCGGACCGCTATCCCGCGATGATGAGCGCCTTCGTCCAAAACCGCTCCGAGTGGGACCGGCGGTGCGGGGGGCCTTCGGCCGCGGGCGTCACGGAGTTCGACACGGCCGTGTCCCTGCTCACGCGCCAGGCGCCCAAACCCGAGGTCCCCGAGGCGCCCCCGGCCAAACCCGCGGCCCCGTCGGGGCGGTTGGAGCTCAAGGAGTAAATCGCCTCCCGAGTAGTACAATCGGCGCCATGCCCAACCTCATCGCGAAGCCCACCGTCATCACCGCCGCCGGCAACAAGCCCAAGCTCATCGAGGAGTTCGTCGGGCGCGTGAACTCGGGGACGTCCCAGGTCAGCGTCGCGCGGATGAAGAGCCCCGCCGGCTGGGTGGAACCCGGACAGACCCCGCTCTTCGACGAGTACACCGTGGTCCTCGCGGGCTGCCTGCGCGTGGAGACCAAGGCGGGGAGCCTGGACGTCGAGGCCGGCCAGGCCGTGCACACGCCCAAGGGCGAGTGGGTGCGCTACTCCTCGCCGCACGAGGGCGGGGCCGAGTACGTGGCGGTCTGCGTGCCGGCGTTCTCGCCCGACACCGTCCGCCGCGACGCCTAGAGCCGCCGGCGCTCCGTCAGCGCCACGGCCGCCCAGACCTTCTTCTCGGTCCCGCCCGGCGTGCCGAAGACGTCTTCGAGCGTCGGCGGGCGCCCCTTGAGCTCTTCGGCGGCCTCCTTGGCCTTGTCCGCGGAGAGCCCCTTAAGCGACGGGATCCAATCCTCCATGAAGTTGAGGCGGCGGCCGCTGTCCCAGAGCTGCAGGCCGTAGCCGGCCGAGGTCCAGGCGAGGCGCGCGCGGTAGCGACCCTTGGCGTCGGCGCGCACGGCGTAGCGCTCCTTGGTGTCGCGGTCGGAGAAGATCAGCTCGACTTCGGCGAAGGGCTTGCGGGACTCGGCGTCGAACACGCTCCCTTCGAGGGTCCAGCGCTGGGCGCCGCGGGGGACCTGGGAGCCGTCGGCGGGCTTGGGCGGGGGAGGCGGAGGGGGGGCGGGCGGGACGGGGACGGGGGGCGCCGCCGGGTCGGCGGGCGCCACGGGAGGGGGCGGGGTCGCGGCCTCGATGCGATCGTTGCCTTCCTTGAGGATGACCTTGGTGTCGTTTCTCAGAAGAAGACCGGCGACCAGGGCGGCGGCGCCGACGGCGGTATAGAGGTAGGGTTTGAGCCCCTGCTTGGGTTTGGCGAGCGGCGCCTCTGGCTCGGCCGGGCCTTCGGGCCCCTTCTTGGCGTCGAAGTCGCCCGGCAAAAACACGCGCTTGCAGTAGCCGCAGGAGAGCGCCCCCTCGGGGGTCTCGGTCTCGCAGACCGGGCAGGCGCGGGGTTTCGGGCGGGCCATCCCGGGAGGATAAGGGACGGCTCCGGGCGCGTCAAGCCGGCGGAAGTCGTACAATCCCGCCGATGCTGAAGGCGGCCCTCCTCCTCGCCTTGCTCGCCGCCCCGGCCGGGGCGGAGACGCTGGCCGGCCGCCGCCTGGCCCTCCACGTCTTGAACCGCCTCGCCTACGGCCCCCGCCCCGGCGAGGTGGAGAAGGTCGCCCGCGAAGGCGCCGACGCCTGGGTCGCGCGCCAACTCGCGCCGGAGACCATCGCCGACCCGGCCTGCGCGGCGGTGACCGCGCGCTTCAAGACCCAGGCGATGGGCGCCGAGGCGCTCTGGAAGGCCTACCCGCAGGGCAAGCAGCGGCGCTTCCTGGGCCTGTTCGGCAAAGAGAGCCGCCCGCAGCGCATCGTCGAGGAGGCGGCGGCGGCCAAGCTCCTGCGCGCGGCCGTCTGCGAGGCGCAGCTCGGAGAGGTGATGACCGACTTCTGGTTCAACCACTTCAACGTCGACGCCCGCAAAGGGCCGGTCAAATGGCTGTTCACGTCCTACGAGCGCGACGTCATCCGGCCGCGCGCGTTCGGAAAGTTCCGCGACCTGCTGGGCGCCGTCGCCCACAGCCCCGCGATGCTCCTCTATCTCGACAACGCCCAGAGCACGGTGGACGCGCGCTACGCGCCCGACGACCTGCAAGACGACATCATGAGGATGGAAGCTGGTATGGCCGAGAAGGGAGGCAAGCGGGCCAAGCTGGGCTTAAACGAGAACTATGCCCGCGAGCTCCTCGAGCTCCACACGCTCGGCGTCGACGGGGGATATTCCCAGGCCGACGTCACCCAGCTGGCCCGGGTCCTCACGGGCTGGAGCGTGTCTCGACCCAACCCCAAGAAGGCGGGGGAGTTCGGCTTCCAATTCCGGCCGCGGATGCACGACTCCGGCGTCGCGACGGTGCTCGGGCGAGAGTTCTCGGGCCGGGGCCAAGAGGAGGGCGAGCGCGCGCTGGACCTTCTGGCCCGCCACCCCTCGACGGCGCGCTTCCTCGCGACGAAGCTCTGCCGCCGCTTCGTCGCAGATGACCCGCCCCCGGCCCTGGTGGCTCGGGTCGCGCAGCGGTTCTCGGACTCGGACGGGGACGTCCGGGCGGTCCTCAGATTCCTCTTCGAGCAGCCCGAGTTCCGGGACCCGTCGGCCCTGCGCTCGAAGGTCAAGACGCCCTTCGAGTACGCCGCGAGCCTGCTGCGCGCGACAAACGCCGAGGTGCGCGATCCCCTTCAGGCGGCCCGGGCCTTGGTCCGGCTCGGCCAGCCGCCCTACCTGTGCGAGCCGCCCACGGGCTGGCCGGACCGCGCCGATGCCTGGGTCAGCGCGGGAGGCCTGCTCGAGCGCCTGCGCGCCGCGCAGGCCGTGACGCGGGGAGCGCCGAAGTCCCCCGTCGCCGCGGACCCGGCGGTCGTCGCGCCTCAGGCGGACGGCCCGCGCGAGA
Source organism: bacterium (assembly GCA_004322435.1). Lineage (GTDB taxonomy): Bacteria > Elusimicrobiota > Elusimicrobia > UBA1565 > UBA1565 > SCTT01. Next base: position 613 of record SCTT01000343.1, on the reverse strand, counting down.
CGCTGGGCGCGCTCGTGGATGCGCTGTTGGGAGGGCTGGTCTCCGAGCGCACGCGCAAGGCGCTCGAGCGCCGGCTCGAGGACCCCGACGTGGCCCGGGCGCGCTTCGACGACCGGCCTCGCCCCGCCGACCCGCGCCTCTTGGCGACCTTGGTCTTGGGCGCCCCGGAGTTCCAACGCCGATGAACCGGCGCAAGTTCCTCGTCTCGGGCGGGACTTTGCTCGCGGGCCTCGGCGGCGCGCCGCTGTGGCTGGCCCGCGCGGCCTCGGCGCTGGCGGCCCCTCGGCGGACCTTGGTCGTGCTCTTCCTGCGCGGCGCGGCCGACGGCCTCAACATCCTGCCGCCCCTGGGCGACGCCCGCTATCGCGCCCTGCGGCCCTCCATCGGCCTGCCCGAGCCGGGCCGGCCGGACGGCGCGCTGGCCTTGGGCGGGCCCTTCGGCCTCCACCCCGCGCTCGCCCCGCTCTTGCCGCTCTACAAGGAAAGGTCTCTGGGCTTCGTCCACGCCGCCGGCTCGCCGGCCGCCACGCGCTCGCACTTCGACGCGCAGGACTTCATGGAGACGGGTTCCGCCGGCGGCCGGATGTACGAGGCCGGGTGGATGAGCCGCGCC
>SCTT01000342.1 GCA_004322435.1 bacterium | reverse complement strand
GAACGTCATCGAGTCCCGGCCCGAGGTGAAGGCGGTCTTCGAGAAGCTCAACGCGGTCAAGGGCGTCACGGTCCGCGCGGTGGACTCGGTCGGCCTCAACCACCAGAAGATGGTGATGCGCGACTACAACGACGCGAAGAAGGCCAAGGCCCTGTTCTCGTCGGGGAACTTCACGCAATCCTGCATCGGGCCCGAGGGCGACCTCAAGGCCGTGCCCGCCGAAAAGCGCCCGAAGGACTCGGTGCCGAACGCCAACCACATGCTGGTGATGGACTCCTACCTCATGGCCCAGGTCGCGGCGAACAGCCTCTTGAAGACGGTCCAGTTCGGCCTGCGCGGCGACGAGTATCCGCTCGGCGGCGCCTACAAGGTGATTGGCGCCGGCCCCAAGGTGGACGGCGAGGACCCCTTCATCATCGCGGGCTTCTCCCCGAAGGGCGCGCTCGGCGACATCAACCGCGACATGATCCGCCGGCTGCTGCTCTCGACGCGCGGCCCGGTGCGCCTCCTGCAGTTCGCGTTCTCCTCGGACGCGGTCCTGGAAGCCCTGGTCGAGCGCGCGAAGCTCGAGAAGAAGGACGGCAAGGCCTTCGATCTGAAGTCCGTCGGCGACACGCCCTTCGCGATGCGGCCGTGGAGCGTGTTTTTGCGCCTGGCCGGCTTCCGGCTCGACGAGAAGCTCAAGACCCCGGTCTATAAGCCAGCCACGACCAACCCCTTGCTCAAGCTCCTCGGCAAGGCCGCCTTCGCGGCGGTGCAGGCCTTCATCCGGGTCGCCCCGCCCGCCTACCGCACGCACCATTACAAGGACGGCGACGCGCCGGCCGTCGAGTACGGCGCCAAGCTCCATCACAAGGTGATGCTGAGCGGCGCGTACGCGGTGCTCGGCACCTCGTTTAACTTCAGCGAGGCCGCCAACAGCAACCAGGAGCAGATGCTCGTCACGAGCGACTCGGCCCTGGTCGCCGCGATGTACGCGGTCTTCGACGGGTTCTTCGCCATGAGCCCCACGCCCGTCGCCCAGGAAGTGGAGCGCCGCAACGCCTATATCAAGAACCCGGGCGGCGAGCCCGACGACCTGGCGGCCGACCAGCAGTACGAGCATGTCGCGAAGGAAGCGGCTCGCTCCAAGAAGAAGAAATGACCCTCACCCCACCCTCTCCCGCTCGCGGGAGAGGGCCGGGGAGAGGGCTCTCGGACCCTTGAAAATCGACGGTTCCGGGCCCATAATTCCGACGTGGAGCCCCTCTCCCGCCTCCTCCTAGCCGTCGTCCTGGCGGCCTCCCCCGCCGCGGCCCAGATCAAGGTCGTGCCGGAGGTCGCCGCCCCCGTGGGCGGCGGCGTCGCGGGCGCCGGGGCGCGGAGCGTGAACGCCCCGAACCTCGCGCCCACGCTGGCCGCGCCCAGCCTGAGCGTCCCCAGCGCCCTTCCGACGGCCGTCGCGGCAAACCCCGCCGTCCCCGTCGCCGCTCCGGCCGCTTCGGTGGCGCTGCCGGCCGCCGCGGCGCCGGCCGCTCAGGCCGCCGCGGTCAACGCGGCGCTGCCCGCCTCCCAGCCGGGCGCCGCCCCGACGAAGGGCCTCGAAGGCGTCCAGCAGCGCACCGCCGAGATGACGGAGCTGATGGGCCGCGAGGGCGGCGGCGCCCAGGCCGGCCTCGACGCCCGAGGCATCGCGACCGGGCTCTTCGACGGGGGCCTTAAGGGGAAGGGGGCCAACGGCGTCACGGACCCGGGCGCCAACACGGAAGGCTACGGGGAGGCCGGGGTCGGCTCCGGCGGGGCGTTCCTCCAGGCGCTCTCGCGCGGCGGCATCCCGACGGCGACTTTGGGCAAGCTGGCCGAACTCCTTAAGACCGGCCACCCGGGCGACCAAACCCGGGTCTACCACGGGCTCTCGCACAGCGTACGCGTCGCGAACGTCGCCTTGGCCGTCCTCGACGGACCCGCCGGGCGGGGGATGAGCCCCGAGGCCCGGAACACCCTGCTCGTGGCGGCGGCCCTGCACGACTACGACCCCGCGCGCACGCCGGGCTCGCCGGCGCGCGTCTCCGCGACGCTCGACGTCCTCCAAAACGACCCGAAGGCCGCCCCGCTCATGAGGGAGCTGGCCGCGGCGGGCGTGGACCTGGCCCAGGTCAAGGCGCTCATCAAGTACACCGATTTCTCCCCCGACCCCGCGGCGCGCGCTCAAATCCGCGTGGACGCCGACGCGCTGGCCGCCGCCGCCTTCAAGACCCCCGAGGCCCTGGCCTGGGCCAAGCTGTGGGGCCCGCGCCTCTCCTTCGTGGACCAGTCGGCGATGTACGTGGACTCGCCCGCCTTCGCGCGGCAGGCCGTCATCGGGCTGGCCAACGAGCTCAACGCCCCCGCCGACAAGGTGCTGGCGGGGACGCACAACTTCCTCAAACCCCTCATCGAGAGCCCCGACTTCGCCCTCCTCCCCCCCGCTCTGCAGGCCAACTTCCGCGCCGTGCACCGCTACTTCGTGACGCTTTCGGAAGCCGCGCCGCCCGCCGCGCCCGCGGCCGAGAACGCGGCGCGCGCCCCGCCCGCCGACCAGCCGCTGGCCGCGCTGGGGCGCCTGCAGGACGCGCTCACGAGCCCGGCCAACCTCGAGCAGGCCGCCAAAGACGCCTCCTACTACAAGTCCGCGTTGCAGCTCCTGACGACCCAGCTCAAAGCCTGGCAGGGCACGCCCGCCGCGCCGAAGGCCAAGGCCGCCGGGAGCATGGCGGCGCTCCAGAAGACCCAGGC
>SCTT01000341.1 GCA_004322435.1 bacterium | reverse complement strand
CGGCGGCCCAGTGGGGCTTTGTCTCCGCGGCCGCCTACAACCTCGGTTCGGACCTGGGCCCGAAGGCCGCGCTGGCCGCGGTCTTGGCCAAGACCGGCACGTCGCTCTCCGCCGGACGGCTGTTCTCCAAGGCGATGACGCTGGCGGGGGCCAAGGCCGCCGACAAGGACGAGAAGCCGCTCTCGGCCCTCATCAAGGACGGGACGGCCCTCGAGTCCGCCGCGGCCGGCTGGGCGGGCGGGCTGCCCAACGCCAAGAAATCGGACCCCGTGGGCGGGACGGTGAAGACCTTCAAGCTGGAGAACACGGTCAACAAGTTCCGCGGGTACTTCGGGCTCTAGGCCCTCTGCCGGGCCCCCGATAGGGCCATTGGCTCATAAGCTTCCTTTATAAGGCCGCTAACATGGGGCCGTGAAGACGCTCCGCGTCCTAGCCGCCCTCTGGCTCGCCGTCGCCCCGGCCTCGTCCCAGGTCATCGGGACCCCCGTCCACACCGGCCCCTCGGCCTCCGCCCCCCGCGTCCCCCTAGCCCTCTCCTTCGCCGCCACCCCTCAGTCCCTGACCGACCTGGGCGCCCGCATGCGCGTCTCCCTCACCTCCGCCCTCGACGCCGTGGCGGCGACCCCGGTCCCCCAGCGCACCTTCTCCACCACGGTCAAGGCCATGGAGCGCGCCTACGCCGAATACTACGAGGCCGTGCGCCCCGCGGTCTTTTTGGCCTCGGTCAGCCCCGACCCCGCCGTGCGCGCCGCCGCCGAGGCGCTCGACAAGGCCGCCGACGACATGATGGTCGAACTGGGCCAGCGCGAAGACCTCTACCGGGCCGCCCAAGACGCCGCCGACAAGGGCGAGACCCTGGACGGCCCCGACCGGCGCCTCCTCGAGAAGACGCTGCGCGGCTTCAAGCACTCGGGCCTGGGCCTCTCGCCCGAGGGCCGCGCGCGGATGGCCGCCATCGACCGCCGCCTGGGCGAGCTCTCCCAGACCTTCGGCCGCAACCTGCGCGACGCGGACCTCTGGCTGACGGTGGCCGAGAAGCACTTGAAGGGCCTCCCGCCGGCGACGGTCGCGGGGCTCCCGCGCACCGAGGACGGGAAAGTCCGCCTGCGCCTCGACGCCCCCACCTACGGCCTCGTGATGGAGCGCGCCGCCAGCCGCGGGCTGCGCCGCGCCGCCTACTACAAGCACGGCAACGCCGCCGCCGCGGCCAACGCCCCAGTCCTGCAGGAAGCGCTGGCCCTCCGGCACGAGTCGGCGACGATGCTCGGCTACCGCAACTACGCCGAGATGGCCCTGGCCGGCCGCATGGCCAAGACCCCGAAGCGGGTGTGGGCCTTCCTCAAGCGCCTGCGCTCCTCGCTGGCCGCCCCCCGCGACGCCGAGCGCAAGGAGCTGCGCGACTACGCGGCGGCCAACGGCGCCGGGAAGCTCCGCCCCTGGGACACCGGCTGGTGGGAGGCCAAGCTCAAGCGCGAGAGGCTGGGCTACGACCCCGAGGCCGCGCGCGAGTTCTTCCCGATGGACCAGGTCCTGCGGCGCACCTTCGGCATCTACGAGGAGCTCCTCGGCGTGCGCTTCGCCGAGGTCCCCTCGGACGGCGCCTGGCACCCGGAGGCGCGCCTCATCGAGCTGCGCGACGCCGCCACGGGCGAGCGCCTCGGGCGCTTCTACCTGGACCTCTTCCCCCGCGAAGGCAAGTACGGCCACATGGCCGCGTTCACCTTGGTGAGCGGCCGAGAACTCCCCGACGGCTCCTACCGCGAGCCCGTCTCGGCCTTGGTCGGGAACTTCACCCGGCCCACCGGCGGCCGCCCGTCGCTTCTGCGCCCCGGCGAGGTGAAGACCCTCTTCCACGAGCTCGGGCACATCATGCATCAGCTTTTGACCACGAGCCGGAACTGGAGCCAGTCGGGCTCCGCCACCGCGCGGGACTTCGTCGAGGCGCCCAGCCAGATGATGGAGAACTTCGTCTGGCGCGTGGAGACGCTGACCGCCCTGTCGGGCCACTACGCCGACCCGGCGCGAACCTTGCCGCCCGACATGGCCTCCCGCATCGTGGCCGACAAGTTCTTCTCCCCCGCCTCGGACGCCCTGGGGCAGGCCGTGCTCGCCGCCTTCGACCTGGCCGTGCACTCGAGCGGCCACGCGGACGCGCTGGCGACCTACGAGAAGGTGGTGAAGGCCTTCCTCGGGAAGGCCCCGGCCAAGGGCGTGAACTTCCCCGCCCGCTTCGGGCACATCATGGGCGGCTACGCGGCGGGCTACTACGGCTACCTGTGGTCGCGCGTGTTCGCGCAGGACGTCTTCTCGGCCTTCGAACGCGCGGGCGTGATCTCCCCCGAGACCGGCCGCCGCTGGCGCTCGGCCGTCCTCGAGCGCGGCTCCGAGCGAGACGAGGAGGAGTCGCTGCGCGACTTCCTCGGCCGCGACCCCAGCGAAAAAGCCTTCCTGCGCTGGCTAGAAAAGCGCTCCTCCCCTATACTGGGGGCGTGAGCGAACCAAAGCCGCAGGGCGGCCTCGGCCTCGGGACCTTCCTCGCCGCGGGCGTGATGATCGCCGGGGCCTTCTTCGGCCTTAAGTGGTGGGAGGCCAAGCAGAAGCCGCCGCCGGAGCCCTCCTTCGAGCCCGCCGCCAGCGCCGCGGCCCTGGCCAAGCCCGACGCTCTGCCCGGGACGCCGCGCCGGGAAGACCCGCCCGCCGAGCCCACCGACAGCCTGGGGATGGTGAAGCCCGCCGAGGACTACGCGGGCTTCGCGACGGGCGGCCCGATGGTGAACTCGCGCCCGGAGCCGCCGCTCATCTACACCGGCGACAAAGGGACCGAGCGCCCGCAGACCCGCGTCATCAAGGCCAAGAAGGACTGGGACGCGCTCTGGAAGGAGACCGGCGGGCACGACATGCCCTTCGTGGACTTCGAGAAGTACATGGGCCTCGTCGTCTTCGCCGGGGAGCGGCCCGCGGGGACCAAGGTCGCGGTGGTCGCGGGGAAGCCCGAAGGGTCCCGCTTCGAGGTGCGCTGGAAGGTCCAGGCGCCCAAGGCCCCGGAGGCCGGCACCGCCCGCCCGTTCGCCGCCATCCTCGTGCCGCGCACGACGGCGACGCCCGTCTTCCGGGAAGCTAAATCGGACGGACGTTCGCGGCCTTAGGGCCTTTGTCCGACGGGGTGATGTCGAACT
>SCTT01000340.1 GCA_004322435.1 bacterium | reverse complement strand
CCGCGTGACCTCCGGCGGGTCGCTCGTGACGGTGCCGGGCGAGGCGTCCAAGACGCTGCTCGGGCCCGCCTGGTCGCTGCAGCTGCGCCTCCTCGCCCCGCTGACCCTCCACGAGCCCGAGGCCTTCTACCGCGCCGGTCCCGGCCTCTGGGTCAAGGAGGTCTCCGAGAACGGCGTGCGCGCCTTCGAGGTCACTCACACGGCCGCCGGACGCTCCGCCGAGCGCGCCGGCATCAAGGCCGGCGACCGCGTCTATTCGGTCGCCGGCGACGCGGCGGCCCGTCTGGGGTTCGCCGACGCCCTCGGCAAGCTCTACGGCGAGCCGGGCAGCGACGTCTCGCTGAGGGTGTCTCACAAGGGAGAGGCGCGCTCGGAGACCCTCAAGCTCACCCGCGGGTCGGCCTGGCGGCGCGGCTTCGGCCTGCGCCTGCGCCGAGAGGGCGACGCCATCCTCGCCCAGGTCCCGGCGGACGGCTCGCCCGCCGACAAGGCGGGGGTCAAGGAAGGGATGCGGCTCGTCCGCGTCGGCGACACCGAAGCCTCCGGCCTCGACCGCTCCGCGCTCAAGGCCCTGCTCGACGGGGAAGACGACAAGGCCGTGGAGTTCGTCTTCGCGGCCGACGGCGCCAAGGAGAAGTCCTACTCGCTCGACCGCGGCTGGTACGCGTCGCCGGTCAAGCTCGACCTCAAGAACACGCCTTACGGGGAGTGAACTAAAGGGTCAGGCACCAAAGAGAACTAACTCCTACTTCCCGAGGACTCTCTTCAGGTCGGCGGCGTTGTCTACGAAGTCGGCCGGGTCCGTGGGATGCTCGATGGCTTTGAGCCTCGGCCCCAGCGCCTCCGCCTCCTTCTTGAGCCCCGCGTCCAAATAGACCTCGGCCAGCGTCGAGTACGGCGCCGTGTAGGAGCCGTCGCAGGCCAACGCCGCCTCGAGCTCCTTGCGCGCCCCGGCCTTCGAGCCCCCCAGGACGCCCGGCAGCTGCCAGAGGAGCTCCCCGAGGACGTGGTGGGCCGGCGCGTGGCACGGGGCCAGGCGCAGGGCGCCTTCCATGCGCTTCTTCAGCGGCCCCACCATGAACAGCGAACGCATCATGCCGCGCGCCTCGCCCTGCTTGCCCAAAGCCACGCCGTGCCAGTACCAGGCGTCGGCGCTGCCGCTTGAGAGGGAGACGGCCAGCCCGGCCAGCTGCTCGGCGCGGGAGTAGTCGGAGAGGGCGGCCTTCTTGTCCTTGCGGCGCTCGCCCGAACGCACCAGGCCCCGGGCCAGGCGCCAGAGGACCTCGCCGTCCTCCGGTCCGGACGCGAGCCGGCCCTCGAGGAGGCGGTTCGAGGCCTCGAGGCGGCCGGGCTGGTCGCGCCGGAAGTAGTCGGCGTCCGCCTCCGCCCCCCCCGCCGCGGAGGCGGCGGGGAGGACGAGGGTCAGGAGCAGGACGGCCTTAAGGATAGACGCCGCGCAGCCGGACGGCCGCGCCCAGGCGCCGCAGGCCCAGCATGAAGGCCGCCAGGCGCATGTCCACCTTGTCCTTCTTGTGGATGTCGTAGGTCTCGTGGAAGGAGCGGGTGATGATCTCCTGGAGCTTCGCGTTGATCTCCTTCTCGCTCCAGAAGTAGGCCTGGATGTCC
>SCTT01000339.1 GCA_004322435.1 bacterium | reverse complement strand
GTCGACGACGATGTCGGCCATCTCGGACCTGCTCTTCGGCTTTCCCCACGCGGCCGCCTACGATTTCCAGTTCGACAAGACCCTGCTGCGCGTCGGCGGCGTCATCGAAGCCGGTGGGGCGGCCTCGACCTACCGACGCAGGCGCGGACGGGCCGGCACCTTGCTGGACGAGGCCGAGCAGCCTCTGGACGAGGGCCCGCTCACTAGCCTTCTCGCGGGCCAGACGCGCGAGACCTTCCACCGCGCCTTCAGCCTGGACCATGTCCGCCTTCGCGAAGGCGGCCAGGCGATCCTCGAGGCCAAGGACGACGTGGGCCAGGCGATCTTCGCCGCGGGCTCAGGGCTCATCGGGGTGACCCGCCTGGCTGACGCCCTGGAAGAGGAAGCGCGCCAGATCTGGAGCGAGCGGGCGAGCGGTGCGCGGAGCTACTACGTGGCGCAGAAGGCTCACGACGACGCGCGCGCCCGGGTCCGCGAGAGCCAGGTGAAGTCGGCGCAGTGGGCCGAGCTCAAGAAGTCGCTCGACGCTCACGAGCGCGAGGCGGAGGCCTTGCGGCTCCGGCGCGAGGCGATCCAGGCCGAGCTGCAGGCCACCGAGCGCCGTCGGCGGGTGCTCGCCCCGATCGCGCAGCGTGCTCACGTCCTGTCCCAGTTGGCCGGGGTCGGCGACGTGCCCGACCTCCCGGCCGATGCCGGGCAGCAGCTGGAGACCGCGGCGCGCGAGATAGCCCAGAGCGAGACCTCCCTGAGGCTCGCCCGTGAGCAGGTGGCAGGGACGAGCGTTCAGCTCGACGCGCTCAGCTTCGACGCCACTCTTCTGGGGCGGCGAGACCAGGTGATCGCATTGCGAGCCGAGCGCGGCGCGGTCGACAAGGCCCTTCGCGACACGCCCTCCCTGAAAGCTCGGGCGGCCAGCGCAACCGAGCGGCTCGTCCAGCTCCTGCGCCAGGTCGGCTGGGAGGCCGCAACCGCCCGCGACGTCCAGGCCCGCCTGCCGGGGCGCCCGCAGCTGGGCGAGCTTCGAGCCCTGCTCGAGGAGCATCGCGGCTTGGAGACGCAGCTCGAGGCGACCGCCGCGGACGTCCGGGAGCAGACGGAGACCAGAGCAGACCTGGCTCGGAAGATCGCGGTCCTGCCGGCGCCGGCGGGCGGGACCGGCTTGGCCGCTGTCCTCCACGGCGTCCGGGCGCAGGGCGACCTCGAGGCTGCGGTCCGTGGCGCTCAGCAGCGGCATGGGAAGGCAAAGCGCGCACTGGACGCCGGGCTGGCGACGCTCGCGCCCTGGACGGGCTCCGAGCAGGACCTGCTTGCCTTGCCGCTGGTCTCCGAGGCCGAAGCCTATGCCCTCGGCGAGAACCTTGGTGTCGCGGAGGAGGATCTTGCGAAGGCCGAGGCGAGCCTGGCCGAGTTGCAGGACCGCCGTCGCCACACGGCCCTGCGACGCGAGCAGCTTGTCCGCGACCAGCAGGGCATTTCGCCGGAGATGCTCCGGAGTGTCCGCGAAATCAGGGACGCAACTTGGCGCCAACTGGCGGCCCATCTGGCCGGCCAGACCGAAGGCGACGTGACAGACGCCCGGCACCGGTTTGCCCAGGAGCTGCGCGAGGCCGACGGCCTGGCCGACCGGCGCTTTGACGCCGCGGAGACCTGGGCCCGCCTCGTCTCCCTCGACCATGACCTCGAGGAGCGCGACCTCGAGATCGAAACGGCGCTTGCCCGGACCGAGTCCTCCAAGGCGGCGCTGGTCGCCGCCCGAGAGGCCTGGTCGCGCGCCACCGCCAATCTCGGCGGCCCCATTTCGCCGGAAGGCCTCAAGGGATGGCGGGCGAACCGCTCGCGGGTCCTGGAGTTGGCCGAGGCCGAACGCACCGAGGCAAGCGAGGCCGAGCGCGTTGCCGTGCGTCTCGACGAGGCTCGAGGGCAGCTCGCCAAGGCGCTGCCCGCGGGTGCTATCGACCTCTCTCCCGGCGTCAGCTTGGCCGCACTGCTCCAGGCCGGTGAAAGCCTGGAGGCCGAGGCCAGGGACCGGGCGGAGCAACGCCGTCGGCTGGAAGCTCTGCACGGCGCTGCGGAGGATGCTCGCCAGCGCGCTGAGGCGAGGGCCGCAGACGCGGAGCGCAAGCTGTCGGCCTGGAGCGCGCGCTGGACCAGTGCCGTCGCCGCCGTCGGGCTCGAGGGATCGCTCGCGGTGCTGCGCGGCCGGCTGGACCTCATGGACGACATCCGCACCGCGACGGAATCGATCCTGGGGTACGAGGGGCGGGTCCACGACATCGGCCTCGATGTCGAGGCCTTCGCTGCGCGAGTCCAGGCCTTGGCCAGCGACTTCGGGATCCAGGCGGCCGAGGCCGACCCGTCGACGCTCCTGTCGGCGATCGAACAGCGACTGGACACAATCGCGAGGCTTGCGGAACGCGCCGAAGGGCTGCGCAGGCAGTTGAAGGACGCCGAGGCGCGCGAGGCGGAGGCGTTAGAAAAGGGCGACCTGGCCCGGGCAGGCTTGTCGCCGCTTCTCGCCGCGGCCGGCGTGGCCGACCGCGATGAGCTCGCCGAAGCAATCCGCAGGTCTGAGAACGCGAAGGCGCTGGCGGCCCAGGCCGATGACCTCACCCGCGCAATCCTGGAAGCCGGGGATGGCCTGCGCCTCGAGGCCTTGTTGGCCGACGCCGTCGATGCAGATGCAACCGAACTGGCCGCGAAAAGCGCCGGCCTGCAGGAGCAACTGCGGGCGGTCTCGGACGAGGCCGAGGCTGTCGCGGCGCTCAGGAGCGAGGCGTCCATGCGCTTCCGACAGGTGGACGATCGCGCCGACGCCGCGATCGCGGCCGCCGACCAGGCCCAGGCTCGGGCAGAGATGGGCGCGCAAGCCGAAGCCTATGTGCGCAAGCGAGCGGAGGCTGCGCTGTTGCGCTGGACGGTCGAGCGCTACCGAGCGGAGAAGCAGGCGCCGCTCCTGAAGCGTGCCTCAGCGATCTTCTCGGAGCTGACCCTCGGCGCCTACCAAGCGCTGGGCGTGAATGCCGACGAGGGCCGCCCGCGACTGATTGGCATTCAGTCCGGGGGAGAGAAGGTCGTGTCGGTGGAGGTCATGAGCGAGGGCACAATCGACCAGCTCTTCCTATCACTGCGCGTCGCGGCCATCGAGGAGAGCGTCGCCGACGGCGTCCGGCTTCCCTTCCTGGCCGACGACCTCTTCACCACCTATGACGACGCGCGGTCCGCGGCCGGCTTCAAGGTGCTGTCCCGGCTCGCCGAACAGACCCAGGTTCTCTTCTTCACACACCACGAGCACCTCGCCGAGCTGGCGCGCGAGGTGCTGACGCCTGCCCGGGTCTCCACCTGTCGGCTGGGCGACGTTTCGATGGAAGCGGCCTGACGCGAGGGTTGGCCTTCGCTTGTTCGAGATACAACGCCCTGCGACGCAACCCCATTGCGACGCTTGACGGCGACGCGCTCAATTGGCCGGGGTTCGCCTTTCTCGCGAGGCTGCGATGCGGAGGTTTAAGTACCGCAAGGAAACGGTGAACGGCCCGCCGGCTGGCGCGAACGCCTCTCCAGGGCCTACGGCAACAGGAGCGCCACCGCTGCTTCCATGCGGGCTGCGATCCCCGCAGCGGTCAGAGCGTCACGAACCAGTTTACGCTTCGTCGTGAAGTGGGCCGCCGCGGACAACGGCACGCCACCGGCTAGGGCTTCGGCCTCCGCGCCGAGCGCGGCCAGCTCAGCGTGCAGCGGATCGGCCGGATCGAACTCAGGTATGGGCAGCGTCCACACCAGGTTGTCGAAGTGGCGTTTATCGCGCTGCCCATGCGGCTGCAGGCCGCTGATGCGGGCTAGCACATTGGCGCTGTTGAGGATTGTCGCGAGGTAGGCAGCCTCCGCGAGAGACCGGGCGGTCATCCAGTAGGCGGCGTGGTCGATGAGGGCGTCCCCGCCGAGCACCCAGGCCGCGCTGAGCCGCGTTCCGGACTTGGTGTAGAGCAACCGGATCGAGGGCGGGCCGGCCTGGGCGGTCAGACCGCGAGTGTGATCGAGGCGCGCCGAGAGCGTCATCGAGAGCGAACCGCCCACGCGCTTCTTCGCGTGCGCAGCCCACTTCTCCTCGGCGTCCCGTAGCCACGCGCTGAGGTGGCGATGCCCCGCTGCGGCCGCGGCGGCCGAGTCCAGGAGCCGGGCACCGTCGAGGGGTATCACCGAGAGCGCCGTGTCCAGTACCCGAAAGGGTGCAATCGACTCACCGAGGATCAACTGGCGAAGGAACGGGAGTTCCACGGGGCCCCGGGGCGGCTGGACAGTAGACCACGGTGCCTTGTCCAAATCGCCCGTCTTGCCGCGCACACGCGGCGCGGCGCGGTGGCCACCCAGCCGAGAGGTCGGCTCCGGCTCTACGATGAACAGCCGCCGAGGATAGACAGTGGCGCCGTTGCGGAAACGGGTGCGGTAGACGGACTCGGCAGTCAGCGTCCGAGCTTGCGGCCACGGTGCCCGGTCCGCTCGCAGCAGAGCGGCCGCTTCGGCCTCGCTGGCGTCCCGCCGCGGTAAATGGCCCTCCCAACGGTCCACCTCCGGGGGCGGGGGCCCAGCGGCGCTCCGCGCGCCGAAGAGCACGCAGGTGCTGGTGGTGCTACTGCCAGACTGCGCGCCGAACAGGGGCCAGACCTTCTCGAGCGACCAGGCGCCGGTAAGCCGCACCTCTACGGCCTGCATCTGTCCGGCCCGGAGGCCGGCGAAAACTGGCGCGTTCAGAAGCGCGAAGGGCAAGACGAAGGCCAATCGACCTTCGGGCGCGAGGTAGCGTTCTGCCGCGCGCGCCCAAAAGAGTGCGCAGATGTCCTGCTGGCTCGCGAGGTTCCCGCCGACCCAAAGGCCGTAGCTCTCGAGCCCGTCCCGCAGGCGGGCCTGCATAGCCGGGCTGAGGTGGCGATAGACGATCCAGGGCGGATTGCCCACCACAACGTCAGCGCGCTGCTCCGGTCGCGAGAGCCAGACGGGGCGAACCAAGTTGCGCAGCACAAACACCCAAATCCCATTGCGGCCGGCGCGGTACAGCGACTGCAAGCGCTCGAAGGTGTCGGCGAGCGCGTCCACTTCGGTCTCGACGGCCCCGGGCAGGCGAGCGAGCCGATCGGAAACCGCGGCGGGGGTAGCCTCATCGCGCAACCCCTGAGCGAGGATGTCCAGGGCTTGCTCGAACAGCGCCTGGTCCTCAGCGAAACCGGTGGGCACCTGGAGCGGCTGCTCTCCCGGTACCTCCACCAGCACGTCAGCGCGATCGAGGTAGCGACGCAGGTTCGACTGCATGGCGTCGCCAAGGAAGACCGGCACGGTCAAGGGTCCATCGCGTTCGAAGATCAGGTCGCCAAGCGCCAGCAGCCAAGTGACGCGCGCGAGAGTGACGGCCACCGGATGGACGTCCAAACCCCGAACCTTGTCGGCGCAGGCGTCGAGCGTCGCCGCAGGCGCCCAGCCAGCGTCGCGGGCTGCGGCGCACAGCCGGCGGATCGCATGGAAGAGGAAGGTTCCTGAGCCGCATGCGGGGTCCAGCACGCGTTGATCGAGCGGACGCTCGACCGCTGCAGCCACTACACGGCCAGCCAACCAGTCGGGCGTGTAATATTCCCCAAGATCGTGCCGTTCGTCAGGATCAACGAGGCTTTCGTAGAGCACCTTCAGCACGTCGGTCTCCACGTCGCGCAGCCGGAAGCGGGCCACCTGGGCGGCGATGCTGCGGATCAGCTCGACGCCAATCGGCGTGCGGAGCGGCCAGTCGAAGAAATCGGCTTCCACCGCGCCGTGGATGCCCTCCTCCACAAGTGCCCGACCCGACAACAGCGCCGCCGGCTCGTCGACGGGCAGGTCCAAAACGCGTGCCGCGATCGCCTTCACTACGGCCACGAGATAGGTGTGTTGCAGGAAGAGGGCGTCGCCACCCACGTCTTCGCCATAGGCTTCCCGCAGCAGACCATCCCAAAGATCACGCTTCAGTTGGACTTCAGGATCACGCTGAAGGTCGGACCACAGACCGGCGAGGGTGTGCCGCGCTGTGGCGAAGGTGATGCTTCCGCGTCCGAAGGTCTGGGCCACTACTCGGGGGGTCGGCACCAAGTCGGGACGATCCGACAGTAGGGGCTCCAGCCAGGCCATGAGTTCTTCGGGGCGCTCACTGTCGACCTCGTAGCGGGTGAGTTCGAGCAGGGCGCCCGCTTCCAGGCGGTAGGCGACGAACGTGGCACCGTCGGTGACCAAGCCCGTGGGCGGCGGGCCGCCGCCGGCCCTTGCCGACGCGTCGGCGAGGTAGGCGGGCATACGCGCCAGGACGTCGCCGATCTCGCGGCGAAGATCGCTCTTCAGCTCAATGACCGTCGCGCCCCACAGCGCATCGATCCGGCCTCGATTGTCGAGCAGGTAGACCTCGTGGGCGATGTCCTCATACCGAGCGTCAAAACCGGAGTGCAGGAGCTCAGTCAGGAGGACCCGCAAGGCCTCGTGTCGCGGCCGGCCGGCGATTAGGCGCACTAATTCGGGTAGTCGGTCGCGGCGCCAAGTCACTGTGGATATGCCATCTAGATGCCGCCCCGCCCCGCTCCGAATCACTCCGCGCAGTGTTACCCAAAGCAGGATGATGTTCGTGCAATCCGACCTCTTCGCAACCCAGAGCGACAGCGACGACGCGCCAAGCGAGGAGGTGGTGGCGATCCTGCGCCAACGTTTGCACGAGACGCTAAGCTTGGTGAAGTCGGCCTCTGCCATGCCGTGGGGCGACGCGCGCGCGATCATCCGCGAGGACAACCGCTTTCGCTATGCAAAGGACGCCCTACCTCGCGAGGAGGGCGACCGACTCTGGCGCGAGTTTGAGGCCGAGATGGACCGTCTCTACGCCAAGCTGCCGTCCGAAGGTTAAGTCGGAACAGCGCTTGGCCGCGTGGCGACCTTCTTGGCGTCATCACAGTGACGAACGGCTATGCATTCCATCTCTGCGATGCGCCAGATAGGTTGTTTGAAGGTCCTGTCGTTCAGTAGTCGCGACCGAACTCGGTTGTCGACGATCAGGTGACGAATGACGCCAGACCAACTCATGGCTCGCCTTAGCGCGCAGGAAGATAGCTTCGTCGAGCGCAAATCACAGGGTATAAGGCCACAGGACATTCGGAAGGCAGTGACAGCGTTTGCGAATTCGCTGCCCGATGGCCAGCACGGCGTAGTCTTCATCGGCGTCGGAGATCGAGGCGCAGTCGAGGGATGTGACAATCCCGATGCTCTGCAGAAGCGCGCCCAT
>SCTT01000338.1 GCA_004322435.1 bacterium | reverse complement strand
TCGGGGTTGGGGTCGAGCGCCCGCTCGACGACCTGGGCGACCGCCGGCGGCAGGTCCGCGACCCGCTTCGTCAGCGGCTCGTACTTCGCCTCGCGCTTGGCGAGCGTCACCGCCCCCGCCGAACCGGAAAACGGCGCCGAACCCGCGAGCAGCTCGTAGAGGCAGACTCCCAGCGCGTAGACGTCGGACTGGGTGCAGACGACGCCCTCCTCCTGCTCGGGGGCCATGTACTGGGGCGTGCCGATGATGGTGTTCGTCATCTGGCGGCGCGCCAGCGCGTCCTGGGCCTGGCGCGCGACCCCGAAGTCCATCACCTTGACGGTGCCGTCGGGCTCGACGATGACGTTGGCGGGCTTCAGGTCGCGGTGGACGACGCCCTGGCGGTGCGCGTAGTCGACGCCGGCGCACAGGCCGCGGAAGACGTCGCGGGCCTCCGCCGGCGTGAAGCGGCCCTTCTCCTGGAGCATCTCGTGGAGGTTCTGCCCCTCGACGAACTCGAAGACCAGGTACGCGTCGGGGCCGTCCTCCTCGATGGAGTAGATCTCGACGAGGTTCGGGTGGCGCAGGCGCGCGACCATCCGCGCCTCCTGCAGGAAGCGTTCGCGCTCGCGGCGGTCGTTGCGGATCTCGTCGCGCATGCGCTTGACCGCCGCGCGGCGCTCGAGCTGCCGGTCCCAGGCCTCGTAGACGACGCCCATGCCGCCGGCGCCGATCTCGCGCGTCACCTCGTAGCGCTTCCAGAAGCCGGTCAGCGGGACGTCGGCGGCCGCCCCCTCCTCGTCGGCGGCCGGGCCGCGTCGGAACACGGTCGTGACCTTGCCGCGCAGGTCGGGGACCAAGAACGGCGCGATGCCGATGACGGCCAAGAGCGACCCGATCCCCCAGAACAGGTAGGGCGGGCGCGCGGGCGCGGCGGCCGGGGCCGCGGCGGCGGCCGACGGGTCGCCGAACAGCAGGGTCGGGTCGTCGTCGGGCAGCTGGCTCGCCCGCTGGAGGGCCGCTTGGTAGGAGGGGTCCAACCTCGCCGCGTTCTTGAGGTCCTGCATCATCTCGGACTTCCGGCCGAGCGCCCAGTTGGCCGCCGCGCGGACCTGGTAGGAGGAGGCCCGCCGCGGGGCGCTGCGCACCGTGCGCTCGGCGTCCGCGTAGGCGTCGCGCCAGAGCTTCTGGCGTCCGTTGGCGACGGCCCTCGTATAAAGGAGGGTGGGGTTATCCGGGGCCAGTTCGAGGCCGGCCGAAGCCTCGGCCGCGGCCCGGGCCGGCTCCTGCAGGCGGAGGAAGGCCGCGGCGCGCACGTAGCGGGCGTCGGCGTTGTTGGGGTCGGCGGCGATGGCCTCCTCGGTCAGGCGCAGAGCGGACTTGGCGTCGTTGACGTGCAACGCCGCCTTGGCCTCGGAGGTGAGCTTGGCCGAACGCGCCGTGACCGGCCGGGCGTTGAGCGCGGCGTTCTCCTGGGCGGCGATCTGCTCCGCGGAGAGGGCCCCTTGCGGGGCTCCCGCCTCCCCTCCCTGCCGCCCGTCCCACTGCGGGCGGGAGGCGCCGCCGTCGAGGCCGGCCGCTTCGAGGCGGCCTTCGTCGCCCTCAAGGGCCGCCGGCTTGAGAATGTGGACCGAGGACGGGCGGTCGCGCGTCAGCCGGTAGAGGGACTCCGCGGCGCGGTTCGAGGGGTCCGCGCGATAGGCGTAGAGGGCGTCGCGGTTCGCCAGCTCGTTGTCCCCGAGCTTCTCGGCGGACTGGCCGCGGATGAGATAGACGGCGGGGTCCTTGACCCCGCCCTCGATGGCCTCGGTGGCCATCTTCACGACCTTGTCGTGCGGCACGTTTCCGGGAGCCTGGACCGCGACCGCCTTCGCCTGGGGCGTGACCCCCTCGCCGGAGGCCAGGTCCATGAAGGTCTGCCGGATGTTCGGGACGACCGGCTCCGTCGTGGGCAGCTTCGTCTGGGCGGGGACGTTGCCGTTCGACAAGCCCGTCGCGCCGCTGCCCTGGAGCACCTGCAGGCGCGGATGGAGGGCTTGGAACATCGCCATCTGCGCCTCGTGGATCTGCGAGGCCGAGAGGCCCATCTTGGTGAAGCGGTCCCCCAGCTCGCCCATGCTCGTCATGATGTCGGTGGGGTTCTTCGTCTTATAGGCGTCGGTGAAGGCGGACAGGATGCTCGGCCCGAGGACCCCCTGCTGGTCGGTCGGCAGCTTGTTCTCGAGGTCCTTGAGCGAATGATTGAGCTGGAACATCGCCTGGTCGCGCTCCTTCTTCTCGGCGGGGGTCAGGGAGGCGGTGTCGAGCTCCGCGTGGGAGCTCTGCGCGTGGGCGCGGGCGTCGTCGTAGGCGGCGGTCCCGTCCGTCCCCCCCCGGCACGGCGCGGCGAAAAACGAGGCCAGGAGCGCCGCGGCGAGGGGTCCTTTCGGCATCCTTACTAGTGTAGGGGAGGGCCCTTGCGGTGTCAAGGGACTGGGGTTATACTGGCGGCGAGGGTACCCCCATGACCTTCCTCCCGCTCGCCGTCCTGCTTACGGCCGCCGTTTCCGCCGCGCCCCGGCCCACGTCCGGCGGCGACCCGCAGCCTCCCGCGAAGATCGACGCGGGGAAGCTCTCCGCCCAGGCGCGGGCCCTCTACGAGTCCGACCCGGCCGGGTTCGAACGGGAGCACGGCGACGACCTCGAGACCGTGAAGCGCTGGAGCCAGGACCCTTCGCTCGGCCAGGCCGAATGCCTGTCGGCGAAGAAGGAACCGCGCGCCTGCATGGAAAGCCGGCTCGCCGAACTCCGCGAGGTCGCCAAGCCGGAGGAGCTGGCCGTCATCCAGTCCTACGTGAAGCTGCTCCCGCGGGGGGTGTCCGCGCCGCTGCCGGCGGGCGGCTCGGAGCGGAGCGCGAGCGCCGCGCCCGGCGCCGGCCCGTCCGCCGCGCCCGCGCCGAGCCTGGCGGGGTTTTCCTTCGGCGCGCCCGCCGCCGCTCCCGGGCCGACCCGGGCGTCCGACTTCCGGGCGGGGCCGAACAGCGTCTCGTTCTCGGCCGTGCCGGCCGCCTCTCTGTCGAGCTCGCCCTCCCCGCAGCCCCCGACGTGGTGGGAAGACCAGTACAACCTCTACATGTGCTTCTACGTGCCGAGCCGCTGCCCGAAGTAGGGCCTCCCCGCCCGCTCAAGAGGAAGGCCCCCGCCTGAGGCGGGGGCCTTCTCTTTATACGGGCTTCTCCTGGCTAGTACGTATGCCCGGGGTTGTCCGCGTCCGGCTTGTACTCGTCGCCCTCGCCGGGCTCCTTCTTGTCGCCCGCGGCGTTCTTAAAGCCCGCGAGCAGCGACATGAAGGCGATGACCGGCGACCACAGGGCGAGCCGCGCGAGCCAGAGCGCCTGGGCGAGGCGCGCGAGCAGGAAGGCCGCCGCCGCCTTGAGCGTCGGCCGGCCGGAGACCGGGTTCGCCTCGTTCATCGCCGGGATGAGGCGGGCGACGAGCGGGTCGAACACGGTCTTCTTCGAGCCCTCGGCCATCTCGAAGCTCGTGCGGGCGACGCCCGCGATGAACCGCGTGAGCTTGGAGTCCGGGTTCATCTTGTAGGCCGCGCCCCAGGCGAAGTTGAGCGGCAGGCGCGCCAGGCCCGCGACGGCGCCGAACACCAGCGAGACGGCCCACTCGGCCGCCAAGAGCGCCCAGGTCGGCACCCAGATGACCGACAGCCACGATCCGTTCCACACCGACTTGTCGAGCCAGTAGGAGGCGTGCTTGCGGAGGTTCCGGTAGAAGTCGGTGTCGCGCTCCCAGAAGGACAGGACCTTCTCGAACGCGCGCATGCTCGACCAGCCGCCCTCGGCCGCCGTGCGCAGGCCGGAGCCCACCCAGGACGGCAGGTGGACGAGGAGCAGGAGGCTCGTCGCGTAGCCCGCGACCTTGAAGGCGAGCGGCGCCCAGCCGGTCATGCCGAGGAGAGCCACGCCCAGGCCGGTGGTCACGCCCAACGCGCCGAAGAAGGCGCCGATGTACTCCGGGTCGTCGACCGAGTACCACTTCTGGCCTTCCTTGGTCTCGAGGTTCTTGGCGTAGCGCGCCATGCCCCAGCCGGAGAGCGCGGTCACGAGCCCCATCCAGAACACGTTCTGGGAGAGGAGGCCGACGAGGCCGGCCCCGTTGAGCAGGAAGTACGGCACCGCCGCGGCCGTCGAGACGCCGAGCGCGGCCAAGAGCAGGCCCGGCAGCATCTTGACGAGCTTGGGGCTGCCGGCCGGCAGGAAGGGCATCACGGCGAGCGCCAGGCCCGTGGCCGCGAAGAGCTGGCCGACGACCGGCGCGGTCAAGAGCGGCACCGCGAGGAAGTAGAGCGGCAGGGCCGCGATGGCGCCGGCGATGAGGCGCGGCATCACCGTGCTCTTGCCGGGCCGAGACGGGTCCGCCGGCTCGTCGGGGCGCTCGACGTCGGGGGTGTCCTTGGTGTCCACCCGCATCCCGTCCGGGCTGTGCTTGGCGTGCTCGTAGGCGCCGCCGGTCTGGCCGAAGGCCCGGAAGAACCCCACCGACCAGGTTACGGGGAAGGAGAGGACCGAGTAGGCGAACCAGGCGAGCTGGGCGAGACGCAGGGCGAAGCTGCCCGCGACCGAGGCGACGCCGTGGTGCGTGTTCACGAAGCTGATGAGAGGCTTCACGAGCGGGTTGTAGACCCGGATCTTCGAGGCCGCGGACCAGTCGAAGGCGAAGTGGTTCCACGCGGCCAGGAAGCGCGTCAGGGCCGAGGTCTCCCAGAGCTTGTGCGAGGCGCCCCACAAAAACATCGTCGGGGCCAGGGCCGCGCCGAGGGCCAGCCCGCCCACGACCGAGAGGGCGAACATCGCCGCCTCGCTGACCCAGACCGGGATCCAGATGCCGCTCAGCCAGATGGCGTTCCACATCGAGCTCTTGAGGTGCGCCTTCGTGAAGGCGACCAGGCGCTCCTGCAGGACGGTGTCGCGCTTGAGCGAGCCCATCACGCGATAGACGGCCTTGCCGGAGTTGTAGACGCCGCGGAACGCGGCGGAGATGCCCTCGCCGACCCAGCCGGGCAGGTGCAGGAACAAGAGCGCGGTCAGCGGGTAGGCGGCCCAGGTGGCGCCGTTGACGACCCACGTCGAGGCCATGAAGGGGACGACGGCGGCCCAGGCGGGCAAGAGCATCGCCGCGCCGGAGAGCGAGAGGCCGGCGCCCAAGACCGCGCCGAGCGCGCCGAAGTAGGCCGTGAGGGCCTTGTCGCGGTCGTAGCGGTCCTTCTGCTCGGTGTCGAGGCCGTAGCGGATGAGGCCCCAGCCGCCGAGGGCCACGAAGCCCCCCATCCAGAGGCTGGCGCCGCCCATGAAGCCGCTGACGACGGTGAGCACGCCCAGGCCCAGGATCGCCGCGCCGGGGACGGCGCGGAAGAGGGCCGGGGTGCGCTCGCTCATGAAGGGCAAGGTCATCAGGGCCACGCTCGCCGCGAGGATGGCGCCGCCGGCCAAGGTCGAACCGGCCGCGATGAGCGGCAGGCCGAGCGCCACCGCCGGCAGGAAGGCCAGCGCGGCGGAGATGAGCTTGGGCAGGAAAGGGGAGCGGGTGGAGCGCGGCGCTTCGGCGGCCGGCTCCGGCTCGGGGGTCGGGGCCTCGGCGGCGCCGAAGCGGGCGTTATGAGAGCGCACGGCGCCCGCGATGGACTCGGAGCCCGCGGGCTTGCCGAAGTAGCGGTCGCGGCTGGAGCCGGCGCCCCAGCCGTTGTCCTCGGGCGCGACGGCCGCTGCGGCCGAGCCGGTCTGGCGCCAGCCGCCCAAGAGGCTCTCGAGGCGGCCGCCGAGCGCATGGGCGTCGGAGGGGGCGGCTTCGGCGAGCGGACCGGCGGCCTCGATGGAGGCGGCGGCCTGCTGAGTCATCGCGGAGACGGTCTTGGCCGTCGGGGCGGCCTCGGCGCGGACGGCGGCCGGCAGGACGGAAGGGACGGCCAGGACGGCCTTCACCGTGACGCCTTCGGCGGCCTGGGCGGCGGCCGCGGCGACGGGCTGATTGACGCGGACGGTCGGGGTCAAAGAGGGAGCGGTCGGCAGAGCGCTCGGCAGAGACAGAGTCGGCGAGAAAGCGGGCGTCAGCGCGGCGGAAGGGCGGAAATTCCCGACTCCGGCGGGGACGGGGGCCACGGTCACGGCGGCGCCGGACTGCACGCGGGGCGCGATGACCTGGGCGACGGCCTGGCCGGCGGGAAGGCCCGGGCTAAGGACGACGAGGGAGGCGGAAAGGAGGGCGGCGGTGAGCTGTTTCATGTCGTCATGATAACGCGAGCCGCCCTATATAAGGATAGGCCGCCCGGTCCCCCCGGAAAAGGCATCTGGACTAGGCCCAATTGGGCCTCTTGCCGGAGGAGGGCCTACGTTGCGGGACGGGTTGTCAGGGACCCACAACTCCCCCATAATACGGCCATGCGGGCCTTTTGGCTGGCGCTGGCTTTGGCCGTCCCCGTCCGAGCGGGGGCGCCCGGGGACGCGGCGCTGATGGAGGAGTTCAAGCTCAAGGAGGACTACGAGGCCATGGAGGCGATGCGGCCGCGCATCGACGCGCTGGCCCGGGAGCTGACGGCCCTCAAGGAGTCCCACGCCGGCAAGACCGAGCCGGACCCCGGCGCCCCGCGCCGGGCCGCCGCCCGCGAGGAGCTCACCGCCCTCCTCGAAGAGCTCAAGGACCGGCGCAACAAGTTCAAGGACCGCGGCGTCGACCAGCGCCTGGGGCAGTTCATGGCGATGGCGATGGAGTTCCGCGAGGGCAACAACGAGAAGGCGAACCGGTCGTTTCAGGGCGGCATCCGGCACGCGCAGATCATCGTCGAATACAAGGAGTACGGCCACTCGGTCGAGATGCTGCTCGAAGACGAGCAACGCGCCTACCAGGAGGTGGTCGCGCGCTGGAAGACGCTGGAGGAGGCCAAGCTCCGCCGGCGCCGGACCCTCCAAGGCGCGGCCGCGGCGGCGGTCCTCCTCCCCCTGCTGCTCCTCCTCTGGCGCCGCCTCAAAGCCCGCCGCGCGGCGCTCCCCGCTCCCGAGACTCCGGCCGGGGACCGCCTCGGCCGCTGGTCGTTGACCAAGTCCCCCAAGCCCTGGACCTACGGCACCCGCTGGGACGGCGCCGGCGGCGGCGGCGGGACCGTCGCCTCGGTCCGCCTCTTCGACGAGCGCCTGTGCGCCGCCCCGTCCTCGCCGGCCAAGCTCCTGCAGGCGCTCCGCGCCGCCGCCCCGCCCAAACACTCGGCCGTCGCCGCGCCGCTCGAGGCCTTCCCGGCCGGAGCGAGCATCGCTCTGGTCTATCCCGCCACCGCCGCCAAGCCGCTGTCTCTATGGCTCGAGGAGGGCCGCGGCGTGCGCCCCGACAAGGCGGTCGTGTTCCTCAGGCGCCTGGCGCCGGCCTTGGACGCCGCGCACCGGCTCGGCCGGGCGCACGGCGCGCTCGACCCGGACTGCGTGCTGGTGGGCGCCGACGGCACCGTCACGCTCGAGGACTTCGGCGTCGCGGTCGCCCTCGCCGCGGCCGGAGCCCCGGCGGTCGGCACGCCGGCGTACGCGGCCCCCGAGCTCGAGGCGGGCCCGCCGGGCCCGCCCGCCGACCTCTACTCGCTGGGAGTCCTGCTCTACGAACTGGTGACCGGCCGCCATCCCTTCGAAGGGACGAACCTCCCGGCGATGAAGCGCGAGAAGCGCTACAAGCGGCTCTCGCAGGCGGCCCCCGGCTGCCCGCCGGCCCTCGACGCCCTCCTCGACGGCCTGCTCGAGCCGGACCTCGGACGGCGGCGCCCCGCGCCGGGCGGCTTGGAAGCGGCGCTCGAGCGGCTCTGATGCGCCCCCTCTTCCTGGCCCTGACCCTGGCCCTGCCCTCCGGGGCGGCGAAGCCCGCGGCCTCGGACCCGCCCGCCGACGAGGCCCTCTTCAAGGAGTTCGAGCTCAAGGAATCCTACCGGGCGATGCGGGAGCTCAGGCCCCGGATCGACGCCCTTAAGAAGGAAGTCTCGGCCTGGCGCGATTCCCACGCGGGCAAGGTCGAGATGGACCCCGGCGGGGCCGCGCGCAAGAAGGCCCACGACGAGCTCTATGAGCTCCGCCACGAGCTCTACCGCCGGCGGGACAGCTTCCATAAGATGGGGGTCGACCTGCGCGCCAGCGGGACCGTCAAGATCGTGTTCGCCTTCAAGGAGGGCAACAGCGACGAGGCCAACAAGATCGTCCAGGCCGGCCTGCGCCACAACGACATCGTCGCCGAGTCCAAGGTCTACGAACAGGGCATCGAGACCGTGCTGGACCAGGAGGTGCAGGCCTACGACGCGGCCGTCGAGCGATGGCGTGAGCTCGAACGTGCGCGGACCTTCCGGCGTCGCGCGGCGCTCGGGGCCGGGGCCGCCGTGGCGCTGCTGCCCGCCGCCGTCCTGCTCTGGCGCCGACGCCCCCAAGCCGCGCTCGAGGGGCCGGCCCCCGCCGGAGGCCGCCTCGGGCGCTGGGGCCTCGGCAAGGCGGCCAAGCCCTGGACCTACGGTTCCCGCTGGGACGGCGCCGACGGCGGCGGCGGGACGACGGCCTCCGTGCGGCTCTTCGACGAACGCCTCTGCGCCTCGCCCGAGCGGCTCCTCGCGGCACTCAAGGCGGCCGCGCCGCCCAAGCACCCCGGCTCCCCGCTCGAGGCCTTCGCCGCGGGGACGAGCGTCGTGTTGGCCTACCCCGCCGCGCACGGGAAGCCGCTGTCGAAGTGGCTCGAGGAGGGGCGGGCGGTCCCGCCCGCCCAGGTGGTGCTGTTCCTCAAACGCCTGGCCCCGCTCTTCGACGCCGCGCACCGCGCGGGACGGGCGCACGGCGGGCTCGCCCCGGACTGCGTGCTGGTCGGGGCCGACGGCACGGTCGTCGTCGAGGACTTCGGCGTGGCCGTCGCGCTGGCCGCCGCGGGCGTGAAGGCCGCGCCCTTCCCGGCCTATTCCGCGCCCGAGACGGAGGCCGGCGCTCCCGCGCCGGCCGCGGACCTGTACTCCTTGGGGGTGATGGTCTACGAACTGCTGACCGGCCGCCATCCCTTCGAGGGCACAAACCTGCCGGTGATGAAGCGGGAGAAGCGCTATACGCCGCTGGCGGCCGCGGCCCCGGCCTGCCCGCCGGCCCTCGGCGCGCTGGTGGACGGGCTCCTCGAGCCCGAACCCGCGCACCGTCGGCCTAGACCCGGAGGGCTGGAGAAGGCGGTTACGGCGCTGGGGTGACCGGCGGGAACTGCAGCGCGAAGTACAGCCACTTGTGGAAGGTCGGAATCTTGAGGTACGCCACGCCGAGATAGAGCCCCGGCGCCACCATCCGCACCTCGTCGTGGACGTGCCGCGCGAGGAGGTTGTCGCTCTGCGCGTAGTCGAGGACGATGCACGGCTTCCCGTCGACGCGGCTCTTCCCTAGATAGACCTTGGCCGTGCCGGTCTTGCCGAAGGCCGTACGGTTCGTGAGCGTGCCGTGCGCGCGGTCGAAGGTCTTGCCCTCCCAGAGCCCCGCGAAGAAGTCGCGGGTGAACGAGCCGAAGCCGGACCCCGGCGCGCGGTTCGCCACGCCGACGGCCGCGCCGTCGGGGATGGGGCCAGCCTCCGCCTTCGCGAACAGGGCGTCCAACTGCTCGCCGTCGAGCTTCATCAACGCCTCGGCCGTCACCGGCTCGGCCGGGCCGACCGGGGGCACCTGGGCGGAGGCGCCCAGCGTCACGAACGCCGCCAGGAGCAGGCTCACCGGAAGGGCACCGGGCGGGCCAGGTCGGGGTGCACGCCGTCGAGCGCGCGCTCGCGGCGGATGTCCTCCTGCGCCGTGCCCTTGTAGACCCGGAGCAGCATGTCCTTCGAGACCGCGGGGACGAGCTTCTTGTCCTCTTCGACGACGCGGTCCGCGTAGAGCTCGACGAGCTGCTCGGCGCGGCGCTTGGCCGCGAGGAGCCCGAGGAAGCGGGAGACGGAGTTCCCGCGGCCCTCGTCGGCGTCGCGCCAGCGGTTGCCCTCGCGCATGCGCGCGAAGTCGTAGGCCGTCATATAGTCGCGGCCCGGAGCGAACACGTCGAACATGCGCTCGAACTCCGCCAGGTCCACCTCGCCCGGCGTCAGGCCCTTCGCGTTGCCCACGCCCGCGAAGATGCGGGTGTTGGAGTAGCCCTGGGCTTGCGCGAGGTTCGGCAGGTAGATGTCGAAGGGTTTGAAGAACAGGCCCTTCTGCCAGCGGCCCTTGAGGCCGAGGCCGCGCTGGGTCTTCGGCCCGAACAGCAGATGCGACAGGAGGGCCGTCATGAACGCCTTGGGAGCCGAGAGCCCATGCTCCTTGAGCGCCAGGTACGTGGTCCCGAGCTTGGCGACGGGCTCCGAGCCCGCGGCCTTGAGGAACCAATAGCGCTTCTCGAGCGCGGTATGCCCCGGCAGGTGCTCGGCGTCGGTCGTCACCGGCACGCCGACGCGCAGGCGGCCCTGGATGGCCGTCTTGGCGATGGTCATGTCGGCCAGCCAGGCGGCGGCCGCGCCCCGGTTGAGAAGGGCGGAGAGGCCGACGACGGCGGTCAGCGCCGCCACGACCGGGTGCGCCGCGAACAGGCCCCAGGCCAGCCAGCCCGCCGCGCCGACGGTCGCCAGCGAGGCCAGGCGGCCGCGGAAGGCCGCGGTGCGCGCCCATTTTTCGCCCAGATACAGCGTGGGGAACATCTGCGTGCGGCGGTCCGTGTTCATGCTCTGCCAGGCCTTCTGCAGGAAGCGCCAGGCCAGCATGCGCTTGGGGAAGAGCACGAGCGGCACGGCCAGCGCGGCGACGAGGCCGAGGCCGGTCGTCCAGGCCGCGGCGCCCGTCAGGACGGCGGCGGCGGCCGCCGCGGCGCCCAACCCCAAGGTGCGCAGGTCGCCCTTGAGCACCTTGGCGGAGGCGGCGGCGGACGCCTCGAGGGCGCGCAGCGGGAAGTGCTCGGCGTCGGGCCAGGGGGCGAACGCGCGCGTCACGCCCTCCATCGCCGCGACGACGGCCGGGCCCTGCGGCAGGTCCTTGAGATGGCGCGCCATCACGCCCAGCATGCCGCCCGAGTGCTCGATCCAATCCATGCCCTCGGGGCGGTAGTCCTTGAGCGTGTAGTACTCGGTCAGGTGGCGGTTGGACTTGACGCGCCGCGGGGCGTTTAAGACGAACTGGTAGAACTGGGTGAAGCCCAGCGCGAAGCCGGCGGGCTTGGGCTCGGCCAAAATGCCGATGCCCGCGTCCACCTTCTCGATGTCGCCCTCGTAGACCTTCTCGATCTCGGCGGCCAGCGCGGCGTCGCCGCCCGTGAGCTCCATAAACGAGGTCACCGGGGCCTCGCCGACGGACTTGCGGAACTGGTTGTAGGTCCCGGTGCCGTCGGTGCGCTCGCGGAAGATGTCCCGCTCGGCGATGTCGGTCAGCGTGCCGTCCTGCTGGTTCTTGAACTCGGTCATCGCCCGGGGCAGGTTGTGCAGCGTCAGCCCGCCGGCCGACTTCTTGACGAAGGAGTAGCCCAGCACGTCGTAGCCGAAGCGGGCCACCTGCGCGCGGGTGTTGCTCTGGATGAAGTCGATGAGGCCGATGCGGTCGAGCGTCCGCCCGGTCGTCGGGTCGAGGATCTCGTGCTCGTCCAAGACCATCTCGTGGAGGCGGTAGACCATGCGGAACTGCTTGGGCACCTGGAACGGGCCGTCATGGTGCTCCCACTTGGAGCCCGGCATGCCGGAGATCGTGTCGTTGTCGGTGACCCACTTCGTCAGCGTGCGCACGAGGGGGTAGCGGTACTGCATGCGCATCAGCCAGGGTTTGAGCCGGGGCCCAAGGAACCCGTACCAGTCCGCGTGCATGCCGGCCTGCAGCGTCGGGTGCTGCAGCAGGTCCTCGGTCCACTGGATGGTGTGCGTGCGGGCGATGAGGGCCACGTTGACCTTCTGCGCCATCAAAAACAGCGTCTGGTCGTCCCAGCCCGGGTTGAACTTCCGGTAGTGGTCGGCGATGGCGTTGTGCTCGACGGTCCAGAGCCAGTGCAGGAAGGAGAGCTGGGGGTTGTAGTTGTTGTTGAAGCCGGTCTGGTCGATGCCGGGCTTCTTGGGGTCCTCGGGCAGGCGGCCGTCGGGGCCCAGGCGCATCTTCCCGCCCGCGTGCGAGCGCAGGGCGTCCTGCTCCTCCTGGGTGGTGCCGTAGATCTGGGCCTGGATCCAGGCCTGGACGCGCTCGTTCATCACGGTCGGGCGCCCGTCGTCGGTGACGCGGGTGTGGTCCTTCGAGGTGCGGTCCACGAGGGCTTCCTTCGCGGGCCAGGGGTCGTTCGGGGAGCGCGGGAGCCGGTGGGGGTTGTCCGTGACGGGCTCGCGCTTGGTGTTGCCGCCGAAGCCGTGGAACTGGAACTGGATCCAGCCGCCGGCGAGGTCGTTTAAGATCAGGGCGGGCTTCAGGACGGTCTTGCCGGCGTCGTTTAAGAGCCGCCAGCGGAGCTTCCCCGCGTCGCGCGCCGAGGGCGTCATGTTCTCGACGTCGGGGCGGACCTTCTGGGGCGGGATGTTCGAGCCGAAGCGCGTGTCCTTGGCCCCCATCTGCGGGTTCTCGCGGTCCAAGACCCACTTGCCGTCGGCCGTGTAGCCCGTCTTGGCCTGTTCGGGCTCCTTGCCGGGCTTCTCGGTGTCGTTGGCCGCGTAGTCGTAGGGGTCGGTCAAAGTGCCGGAGCGCACGTAGCGGATCTTGGCCAACAGATACATGAGGCCGAGCGGGGTCGGCCACTTGTCCCAGGAGACCTTGCGGTTCGGGTCGCGGGCGAGCGTGACGTTGAACCACTGCATCACGTGATAGAAGGTGTTCCACCAGACGTACTTCACGGGACCGACGCCAACGCGCGAGGAGCGCGGGCGGAACTGGTCCTCGGTGGTGCCGGGCGCCGTCGGGCCGGAAGGGACGGGGGCCTGCAGGCCGGCTTCCTTAGGAGTGGAGCGCTTGTCGAAGCCGAAGGGGCAGGCGGCGTTCTGCTCGGTGCGGGCGGAGAGCTCGAAGAGGCGGTCGAGGGCCACGCCCTGGGCGGCGGGGTTGGCGGAGGCGTTGGGGGCGGTCAGGGCGGCCAGCTGTTCGTTCGAGACGAGGCGCTCGGTCAGGGCGGCGGCGGCGACCACCCTCACCCTTCCCTCTCCCGCCTGCGGGAGAGGGTTAGGGAGAGGGGCCGCGACGGCAGCGACCGGTGCCACGGGCGCTGCGACTGCAGCGGCGGCGGCGGCATGGGCGGTGGGGAGCACGGGAGAGGGAGCCACGGTCAGGGTGGGAGCCAAGGACGGCGCCGTAAGGGACGGCCGCGAGAGCGGTGCCGCGGCGGTCGGGGCGCCGCCCAGGCGCACGGGGGCGCTCAGGGGGGCCGACGGCGCGGCGGCTCGGACGAAATGCTGGGCTAGGGCCGGGGTGGCGCCCGACGGGAGGATGAGGGCGGCGACGAGGCCGACGGCGAGGGTCTTCTTCATGCTGGCTCCTTGGGACAGGGGCCATTGTACGCAGGGTCGCCGGGACGGTGTGAGGGCCGTTAGGGAAGCGCCGGGCGGTCCGTATTACCTACGTCATGCTGGGTCCTGACGGATGTCATGCCGTCAGTTAGTTCCAAAACGTGCCAGGCACGAAATGGAACCAACGGGGGCTCAGACGCTAAGCTCGCCCCGGGCGCGCGCGTGGTCGGCGGCGTGGACGACGATGATGTTGCGCAGGTGCCAGGAGGTCTCGGCGCCCATCGACTCGAAGGCGACGGCCATGCCAGCCGGTTCGACGCGCACGATGCGGCCGCGCATCGCCAGGGCGACCTGGGAGGCGCCGTCCTGGAGGGTGATCGCGACCCGGCAGCGCGCGCCCGCGGCGGCGCCCGCCGCGCGCGTGAGGTACAGCCCGTGCATGCTGATGTCGCGGCAGGGGCCCTTCCAGAACCCTCCCGGTTCCGTCTCCACGACGGCCTCGATGCGGCAGCGCGACCGGTTGCGCCGGCGTTTTTCGACAGTCACGTTCCCTTTGTAGTCGAAATCCCCCCGCATTTCAAGGGCGGGCGAACATCCAGACAAAGTTAGTTCCATTTCGTGCCTGGCACGAAATGGAACTTATTAGAAGAAGTACTGGGCGCCGGAGTAGAACACGTCCGGCTGGCGGGCGAACTCCGTGACGGGCCGCCCGCCGAAGCGCTGGTAGCCCGCGAAGACGTGGAGGTCCCCCCAAGCGTTCCAGTTCACGGAGGGAGACAGGAAGTGCGAGGCGTCGCGGAGGTTGCGCAGGTACGACAGCTCTATATAAAGGAGAGGATGCAGGTCCTTCTTCACCGCCAGCCCGCCGTAGTCCCGCCCCAGCGCGACCTCGCGCCCCTGGCGCAGGAGGTTTGTCGCATAACGCACCGGGTCGTCCACCCCACGCCCGTTGTGGTACCACTCGACGTTGAACCACAGGTCCTTAAGCGGCCGCCAGGGCGGCTCGGCGGTGAAGCCGTACTCGTAGCCCAGGACGCCCCGCCAGAACGGGGTCCGCGTCTCCAAGTCGGTATAGGACAGCTCGCCGTGCACGGTGCCGCCCTTCAAATCCCAGGCCAACTCCCCGCCCATGAGCCAACTGGCCGTAGAACCGGCGACGTGCCCCCCCACGAGCCCCAGCTCCGCGCCGCCCAAAGAGCCCTTGAAGCGCCCGAGCAGGTCCGTGTCCTTCCACTCGTGTCCTAGCGCCCAAACGACTTCCCCGGAGCCGGTCTGTCCCAGCCCCGTGCGCACCGACACCGCGTCCACGCCCTGGCGCTCCTCGCGCTCCAAGGTCGTCGGCTGATAGGGGTTCAGGACGTCGACGGCGTTCCAGATCTTCCCCGTGCCCCAGGCGACGCGCTGGCGCCCGAAGCGCGCCTTGAAGCCCGCGTATTCCGCCTCGACCCAGCCGCGGTAGAGGCGGTGCCGCCAGGAATGGTCGGTGTCCGAGCTGATGGTCTGGTCCATCGGCAGAAAAGAGTCCGGCTCCGTCAGCCCGAAAGTCCGGCTTTCCAAAGAGTTGAGCTGGGAGCCTACCCGCAGCTCGTGGTCGTAGTCGGCCTCCGCGCGCAGCGCGAAGCCGCCCTCTGATTCGGGCGTGGAGGCCTTGAGCTCGAGCCGCGCGCGGTTCAAATCCCCCCAATGCTGGCGCCGCGTGAGCGGCGAGCGCGAGTAGGAGTAGAGCGTCTTGAGGCTGCCGTCCGCGCTCACCCCGGCCGCCGCCGGGAGCGCCAGCAGGACGGCGAGGGCGGCGGCGGTCACTTGGCCGAGTCTTCGGCCAGCCGGCCGTCGTGGATGGTGACGATGCGCTTGGCCCGCGAGAGGACGCGCGGGTCGTGGCTCGAGAAGAGGAAGGTGACGCCCTGTTCGATGTTGAGTCCCTGCATCAGCTCCAACAGGTGCTCGGCCGTCTTCGAGTCCAGGTTCGCGGTGGGCTCGTCGGCCAAGACGACCATCGGGCGGTGGACGATGGCCCGCGCCACCGCGACGCGCTGCTGCTGGCCGCCCGAAAGGAGGTCGGGGCGTCGCCCGGCCTGGGGCGTCAAGCCCACCGCCTTTAAGGCCGCCATCGCCCGCTCGCGGCGCTCGACCTTGGGCAGGCCCTGCAGGGCCAGCACGTACTCGACGTTCTCGACGGCGGTGAGCACGGGGATGAGGTTGTAGGCCTGGAACACGAAGCCCAAGGAGCGCAGGCGGAAGTCGGCCAGCTCGGCCTCCGAGAGGCCCGAGACCTTCCGGCCGTCGTAGACGACCTCGCCGCTCGTGGCCGAATCGAGGGTCCCGATGATGTTGAGGAGGGTCGACTTGCCGGAACCCGAAGGCCCGGCGATGGCGGTGAACTCGCCGCGCGAGAAAGACAAGGACAGCGCGTGCAAGGCCGTGACGGCCGGGGCCTCGGCCCGCACGCCCCCCGCGGGCTCGTAGACCTTGGTCACCTTCTTTAAGTCGATGAGCGCGCTCATAGCTGGATTATACGTGCCTCAGGGCGTCGCTGACGACCAGTCGGGCCGCCCGGACGGCCGGGCCGACGGCCGCGCCGACGCAGACCGCCCACAGGCCGAGCGCCGAGCGGGCGTGGAGCGCCCACTGGGGCCGCATGTAGACCACGTTGTCGAAGGGCATGAAATAGGAGAGGGCCGTCCCCAGCGGAAGATGGAGGCCCGAGACCCCGAACGCCGCGATGAATGCCCCGCCCACCGCGACCCCCGCGAGGACCCCCGCGGCGCCGAGGATGGCCGCTTCGGCCAGGATCAGGCGGACCAAGGCCGCGGGGCGGGCGCCCACCGCGCGGATGACGCCGAACTCGCGGATGCGCTCGAAGAGCGACATCGACACGGAGTTGAGGATGCCGAGGCCCACGATGGCGTAGATGACGAGCATGATGACGACCAGGATGGCGTCCTGGAACTTCTTGATGCCGACGACCTCGCTGCCCACGTCCTTGTAGGTGAGGACGACGGCGCCCGGG
>SCTT01000005.1 GCA_004322435.1 bacterium | reverse complement strand
CGGCTGGGTGGACGCCAAGGCCGTGGCCGTCCTCGCCGCCGGCTCCCCGCCGCCCCGCGCCGTCGTCGGCCGGGCCGTCAACACGAAGGTCTCCGACCGGGCGGTGAAGGTCGTCGTTTCGGTCACCGAGCGCGTCGCCTACGAGGTGCGCCAGACCGTGGAGCCGCTGGGCTTCTCCGTGCGCTTCTTCAACTCCAGCCAGCGCTTCGACCGGGCCCATTTCGGCTCGGGCGACACGATGGTGCGCGACGTGCGCTGGACCCAGGAGGACGGCGAGGTCGTGCGCCTCGACGTGGACACCCATCTGCAGTGGGGCTGGGGCTACGCCGCCGGCTACGACGAGTCGGGCAACTTCTTCTTGGAGATCCGCCGCCCGCCCGACCTGACCCGCGGCGACAACGTCCTCGCGGGGCGCAAGGTCGTCATCGACCCCGGCCACGGGCCCGAGGCGAGCGCGGTGGGGCCGCTCGGCACGACCGAGCGCGACGTCAATCTGGCCATCGGCTTCGCTCTGGAAGGGCTGTTGGCCGGCGAGGGCGCCGAGGTCGCGCTGACGCGGCGCAACGTCGACGGGCCGGGGCTGGGCGACCGGCCGTGGATCGCCTACGAGGCCAAGGGCGACATCTTCGTCTCCATCCACAACAACGCCCTGCCGGTGACGGCCGACCCCGCCGAGACCCCGCGCGGCTACATGCACTTCTACTACCACCCGCAGAGCCGGCGGCTGGCCGAGGCGGTGACGGCCGCGTATCATTCGCGCCACCCCGACCTGCCCGACGAGGGGCTGCGCTGGGGGGACCTGGCGGTGTGCCGCGGGACGTTCATGCCCGCCATCTTGACCGAGAGCGCCTACGTCATCTTGCCCGAGCAGGAAGAGAAGCTCAAGTCGCCCTCCTATCAGAAGCGCCTGGCCGGCTCTCTCCTCGAGGGCATCCGGGAGTTCCTCAAGGACTACCAGCGGCTTCAGAAGCGGCTTCCGGAAGAGCGCGCGGCCGCGGCCGGACGTTAGACCGGGGACCGACGGCCGGTTCTTGACGTCGGGAGAGTCTCGGGCCACACTGCTCTCATGAGGCTCCTCGCCGCGGGGGTGCTGCTCGGCGCGTTGGCGCTCGCCGCTCCGCGGGCCCTCTTGGCCCGGGGGGGCGGGGGCGACAGCTACTCGGGCGGCTCGCGCTCCTCGTCCGGCGGCTCCTACTCCTCTGACAGGTCCTATTCCTCGGAAAGCTCGCCGAGGTCCGGTTCGTCGTCCGGGGGAGGCGGGGGCTTCCGCCTCATGACGGCCGCCGAGGTCCGAACCTGGCTCAAGTTCATGGGCGGGCTCTTGTCGCTCGTCATCGTGTTCGGGGGCCTCGTCGCCGCCGCGGACGCCCGCGCCGCCGCATCCAGGCGCCGGGCCGCCGCCGCCGCTCGCCAGGCCGCGGCCGCCGCCCTGCAGGAGCTCAGAAGCCGCGACCCGCGCTTCTCTCCGGAGGCCTTCCTAGCCCGGGCGGAAGCCGTCTTCAAGAAGGTGCAGGAGGCCTGGAGCGAGGGCGACATGACCCCCGTCGTCCACCTGCTCTCGGACGGCGTCTTCGAGCGGTTCCAACTGCTGCTCGAGCTCCAGCGCCGCGAGGGCCGGCGCAACGCGGTCGACCAAGTGCGCGTCCATCAGTGCTCCGTCGCGCAGATGCGCCCCGGCGCGCGCTACGACGTCATCGACGTCCGCATCGACGCCGCTTGCCGCGACCGCTACCTGTCCGTCAAGGGCGGGAAGCTCCTCAAGGAGAGCTCGGAACGATTCCAGGAATACTGGGGGTTCGTGCGCAGCGCGGCCGCCCGCACGAAGGCGGCCCCGGCCGAGGGGCATTGCCCGAACTGCGGGAGCGCCCTTGCGGTCAACGATTCGGCGGTCTGCCCACAGTGCAAGTCCTGGGTCGATTCCGGGGAATTCGACTGGGTGGTGGCGGAGATCACCCAATCCTCCGCGTGGCGGGCGGGCGCCGCCCGCGACGGCTTGAAGACCCTCCCGGCCGACCCCGAGACGACGGTCCAGGGCCTCGAGGACCGCGCGTCGATGCTGTTCTGGCGCTGGCAACGCTGCCTGTCCGACGCGAAGCCGGCGGCGTTGGAGGGCTGGTGCACCGAGGCCGGGCTTCGCTCGGTGATGGCCTCGGGAGTGGGGAAATTCCGTTATGAAGACTGCGGGGTGGGCGCGGTGACGGTGAGCCGGAGCGCCGTCAAAGGCGGGCTCGAGCAGGTCGAGGTCCGGGTGCGCTGGGCCGGGCGGCGCGCCAAGAACGGGTCCAAGCCGGGGAAGTCCAAGCGCCGGGCCACCGTCATCGCCTTGGCCCGCAACGCGGGCGTCCGCGCGGTCCCCCATGCGTCCCTGCGCTCGGCGCATTGCGCCGGCTGCGGCGCCGCCATCCTTCCGGCGGGCGTGGTCTGCGCGCATTGCGGCCAGGGTTTCAGGGACCCTGCGGCGGGCTGGGTGGTGACCGCCCTGAAGACCCGGGGCTAGAGGGACGGCCTCCAGTCAGTGGCTGTAGTGCGAGTCCTTCTCGCCCGCCCGGATGGCCACCTTGAGGTTGTTCTCCTTGGGCGGGATGGGGCAGTTGTAGAAGTTCGAGTAGGCGCAGGCGGGCGAGTAGTTCATGTTGAAGTCTAAGACGTAGGTCCCGTCCTTCTGCTTGACCGGCCCCACGTAGCGCCCCACCTTGTAGCTCTCCTTCCCCGTCGTCAGGTCGCGGAAGAACACGCTGATGTCGTCGGGCCCGGAGCCCGGCTCGAGCAGCCGGTGCGCGGCGACCCGCACCGGCACGGTGCCGACCGTGAAGTCGAACCAGCCGACGCGCTCGGCCTTGCGGTCGGCGCTGTTGCTGGATTGGATGGCGAGCTTCTCGGCGGCAGGGTCGGGCACGAGCTTCACGATGAAGCGGTACTTGAGGTCCGGCTTGAAGTACTCGATGCCCTTGTACTCCTTGAAGCGCGGAGACTTCGCGTCGAAGACGATGACGGCCGGGTATCCCTGATGGGAGAGGCGCAGGCTGTAGCGCCCCAGGGCGATCTTCGCCGCGGCGGTCTTCACCGTGCGCACCGACGTCGTGTCCTTGCCCGCGGTGAAGGTCGCGTCGGCGTCGAGGGCCGTGACGGAGAACTTCTCGCCTTCTACGACGAGACGCAGGTGGTGGGCTTTGAGGCCGCCGCCCTTCAAGACGATGTCGTTGTCGTCGGCCTCGCCCACGGTCAGCGCGGGCTTGTCGCCGAACGACACGCGGTTCACGGCCGCGAGATAGGAGGTCGGGTCGGACTTGAGCCATTTCTTCGTGTCGGCCCGGTCCTTGTTGATGTCGTCTAAGGGGGACGCTGCGGCGGCCAAGGCGAGGGAAAGGAGGAGCTGGATCATCCTCAGAGCTTAACGCTTTTTAGGACCCCGTCGCCCGCCCAGGCCGCCAGCCAGGACGAAGCGTCCGCGCCGCCGGCGGCCGCCACGCGGCGCAGCGCCTTCCCTAAGGTCTCGCCCTGAAGGATCGAGCGCAGGGCCAGGGCTTCCATGGCGTCCGCACGCCGCACGCGCGCCCACTCCGCGTCGCGCCATACGAGCAGCGTCCCCGGGGACTGCATCAGGAGGTTCGCGGAGCGGCGGCCTTCGAGCCGGGCCTGCCAGGCGCGCTCCACCGGCCACGACACGTCCACCAGGCGCACGGTGGCGTCGAGGCGCAGGCGGGCCTTGCCCCAGGCGTCGGCGGGGACGGCGGCCAGCGCCGCGGGGTCCAAGGGCGCGGAGCGGTCGGACTGCAAAGCGTCGAGCACGGCCCAGTCGAGGGCCGCGGCGTCCGCAAGCCAGGGGACCTTCTCCGAGGACGGGTGCTTCGTTAGGAACGCAGGAAGAGGTTTCCCTACCAGGCCGGCCAGTGGCGAGCGCGAGGGGTGGCGCGAGAGGAAATCGGCGCACAAGCGCCGGAACGCGTCCTTGTCGAGCGCGGCGCGCACGCCGGGGAAATCTTCGGCCAGGTTGTCGGACAACCTCAGGAAGTAGGCGTCGGCATAGATCTCGAGCCGTCGAGCCCGGCCGGCGGGGGGAGCCTCGGCCACCCAAGGAGCCTGTCGCGGGCGGGGTTCCTTCCTCAGGGGGAGGTTCAGCCCGGCGGGCGTCGTGCCCGCCAAGGCGGCCTCGGGGCCGCGCGGGTCGGTGAACGCCCAGCGCAGCCAGCGCTGGAGGCTAGGCAGCGACGGCGGTCTGTTGGGCATGGCGGTCCATGAAGCGCTGGGCTTTGCGCGCCTCGGCCTCGAGGCGGGGGAACTCGGGGATGTCCTCGTCCCATTCGATGAGGGTGGGGACGGGTCCGAAGCGCTTGAGCGCGTATTCGTAGAGGTCCCAAACCGGTTGGGTCACTGGGTGGTCGTGGGTGTCGATGAGGAGGTCGGCGGTCTCGGAGTAGCCGGCGAGGTGCATCTGGCCCACGAGTTCCGTGGGGACGCCGTCCAAATACAGCTTCGGGTCGTAGCCGTGGTTCACCGCGCTCACGTAGACGTTGTTGACGTCCAAGAGGACGCCGCAGCCCGACTCTCGGGCGACCGCGGTCAGGAACTCCCATTCGGAGAGCTTCGAGTGCCCGAAGGTCAGGTAGCTCGACACGTTCTCGACGAGGAAGCGCCGGCCCACCGCGTCCTGGACGCGCTTCAATCGCCCGGCCACGTGCTTGAGCGCCTCCTCGGTGTAGGGGAGGGGGAGCAGGTCGTGCAGGTTCTCGCCGCCGACGCCGGTCCAGCACAGGTGGTCCGACACCGCCCAGGGGTCGATGCGTTCTACGAGCGCGCGCAGGCGCTTGAGATAATCCTTGTTCAGGGGGTCGGCGGAGCCGACGTTGAGCGAGACGCCGTGCAGGGCGACCGGGTAGTCCGCCCGCACTCGCTCGAGGACCTCGAGCGGCCGCCCCCCTTGGCCGCCCCGCAGCCCCATGAAGTTCTCGGAGACGGCCTCGAACCATGGGACGGCGGGACGGCGTCCGAGCACGAAGCCGTAGTGGGGCGAGCGGAGCCCCACGCCGACCCCGCGCGCGGACGGGGAGGTCACTTCTTCTCGGCCGGAGCGGGAGCGCCCATCTCGGGGTCGGTGACGGAGCCGCCCTCGATGGACAGGCAGGACTCCTCCGGCATCAAGAGCCAGCCCTTGCCCTTGCAGGTGTTGTGGCCGGCGCAGCCGTGCCCCTTGCCGCCGCACTTGCCCTTGCCGGAGCACTTGTTGACGCCCCAGCACTTCACGACCTCGGCCATCTGCTTCTTGGCCTTCTTGTCGGCCTTGTCCTTCGCGACGGCGGTGCCCACGGCGACGGCGCCGAGCAGGCCCGCGACCGCGGCCTTCACCATCATGTTCGTCTTCGCGTTCATTCCCCTCTCCTTGCTACTGGACCTTGCTGCCTTCGGCCTCGATGGTGATCTCCACCTCGCTGCCGACCAAAGCCTTGCCGCTCTCGAGGGCCTCGTTCCAGGTCAGGCCGAAGTCCTCGCGCTTGATCTTGCCCGTGGCCGTGAAGTTCGACTTGAAGTTGCCCCAGGGGTCCTTGGCCTCGCCGCCGATCTCCAAGTCCAGGATGACGGGCTTCGTCACGTCCCGGATGGTCAGGTCGCCGTAGAGCTTCGCCTTGCCGTTCTTGGGGACCAACACCTTCTTCGAGACGAAGGTCAGGGAGGGGAACTTCTTGACGTCGAAGAAGTCGGCCGAGCGCAGATGCTCGTCGCGCTTGGCGGTGCGGGTGTCGATGCTTGCGGCGTCGATGGTCGCCTTGACCTTCCAGGCCTCCGGCTTGCCGGGGACGTAGGTGAAGGCCCCTTCGAACTTCGTGAACTGGCCGCTGACCTTGCCGAGCAGGTGCCGGATGCGGAACTGCACCGAGCTGTGCTCGGGGTCGAGCGTGTAGTCGGTGGCGCGCGCGGGCGCGGCGACGAAGAGCAGCAGGGCGGCGAGAAGCTTGGTCATGCGTCCTCCGGTCGGATATCAGTGCGCGGGAGCCGTCCCGCGTTACAGGCGCAGTATAGTTTTTTGGGGCGGAAACGTTGCTTTAGCCGGAGACCCTCCTGAATCCGTCTTCACGCGGGACTTGCGGACTTCGCGCTGCCCGGCTAGACTGAACCCATGGCAGCCAACCCTTCCACGCTGGTCGCCGCGAAAGCCGCCGGGGTGCCGCTCGCATCCTTCGAGAACAAGATCCTGCGCATGGAGCCCGGGCAGGGACTCGCGGAGAAGATCCCCGCGGCCATGGCCAAGGCCTGGCTCGTGTTCCCGCTCTTCCTCGACGGCCGGACGCTGGCCGTCGCCTTCGCCGACCCTTCCGACCTGGTCCTGGTCAAGGACGTCGAGAAGGCCGTGCTCCATCCCATCGAAGTCTTCTCGGCCTCGCGCGAGGAGCTGCTCCAGGCCATCGCCAAGTCTTACCGCTAGTTTTCTCGTCGGGACGGAGCGCCCCCCGGAGAGTCCGGGGGGCGCCCTGCTTTCCGATTTGGGACAATGGGGCATGACCCCGAGCCCCAAGACCCTCCCCTATTTCGACCTCATCCTCGAGGGCCGCACGCAGGGCGACCCCGCGGCCGAGGCCCTGAGCCGCTACGTCCACTGGGGCTACTGGGAGGACCCCGCACGGGCGGGGGGAGCCGAGGGCCTGCAGGCCGCTATGGACCGCTTGAACGCGCTGGTCCTGGACGCGGCGGAGCTCGCCGACGGCCAGAGCCTGCTCGACGCCGGCTGCGGCTTCGGCGCGACGTTGGGTTCGGTGGACGCGGCACGGACCGGGATGAAGCTGACCGGCCTCAACATCGACCCGCGCCAGCTGGCCGTGGCCCGGGAGAAGGTCAAGCCCCGCTCGGGAAACACCCTCGAGTTCGTCGAGGGGGACGCCTGCGCCCTGCCCTTCCCGGACGCTTCCTTCGACCGCGTCACGGCCGTCGAGTGCATCTTCCACTTCCCGTCGCGCCTCGCCTTTATAAAGGAGGCGGCGCGAGTCCTCAAGCCCGGCGGGGTCCTGTCCCTCTCGGACTTCGTCCCCGAAGACCCCAACGCCCCTCCGTCCTGGCTCGGCAAGTGGCTGGGCGCCCAGGTCGAGAAGGGCTACGGCCACCTCGGCGACGGCTGGCCGGAGGGGGATTACGCGAAGATGGCCGCCAAAGCGGGTCTGACCGTGGCTTCCGACCGCGACATCACCGCGAACACCTTGCCCACCTACCCCATCCTGCTGGGCCTCCTAGCCGGCTCCTCGGGGCCCAAGGTCCGCGCCCTGCGCTGGGGCACGCGTCTCCTCGATTGGTCCTCCCGCCTGGGCTGGGTCCGTTATAAGGTGGTCTCCTTCCTCAAGCCGCACTCCAAATAGGGGACAGTCCCTAATCTGTAGTTCACTCCAAATAGGGGACTGTCCCCTATTTGGAGTTCTGAAAATGAGGCGGCCCCCCTTGCGGGGGGCCGCTTGCGTCCACCTCCTGTACTCCCGGGTTACGGGGTCTGGGGCTGCGGCTCGGAGACGGGCGCCTCTTTGGGCGCTTCCTCCGCCGGGCGCCGAGTCCGGCGGATGTCGCCGAGCACGGCCTCCAGTTCCCCCTTGACCGCCGGATCGGTCTCGACTTCGAGGCGCGCCGTCAGCGTGGCCTCGCCCTCCTCCGACTGCAGCGCGGCGTACTTCACCGCGTCGGGCACCAGGCGCGCCGCCATGCGCCGCACCGCCGGGTCGGCCGAGGCCAACGTCTCCTGCACCGCCTTGAACGTCGTCTTCGTGAGCGAAGGGCGCGTCCACACCACCCGCAGGGCCCGCACGAGCTCCACCCCCTGCGCCTGCCGGATGTGCTCCGAGAGGAGCGCGCCCTGGAACCAGGGCATCGTCTTCGCGTCCTTGAGCAGCTCCATCTCGTCGAGCCGGGCGATGACCTCGCCGAGGAGCTCGGGCTTGTGGAGGTTCTGCACCTCGACGGCCGCGGCCGAGAGGGCCTTCTTGTCCTGCGTCTCCTTGACGAAGGCCATCAGCTCCTCCGCCGCCGCCTTTTCGCGGATCTTGCGGATGAGGCCCGGCTTGAGCGTCTCCGGCACGATGTTCGTCTTCGTGAGCTCGTAGGCCATCTCGTAGAGCGTCCCGCCGCGCAGGGCCCCCGGCTGGAGCAGGGCCTCGGCGACGGTGCGCTTGTCGGCGTCCGCGCCGGCCGCGAGCACCGACTCCGCGTACGAGCGGGCCGCGTCGCCCTTGACCGAGGCGACGAGGAGCTGGAGCGACTCCTTGCGCTCCTGAACGTCCTCCTTGGCGGTTCCCGTGGAGAGGCGGTGCATGTCGAGGAGCGCCGCGGCGGTCGATTCCCGCGCGGCCTCCCCGAGGCTCACCCCGTCTTTGAGGAGAAGGCCCAGCGCCTCGCGCGCCAGCCGGCGCTCCGAGGCCGCCTCCGCCTGCAGCGTGGGAATGAGAGCCTCGGCGTGCTCGTCGGGGGTCATCTCCGCCACCTCGCGTCCGGGGAAGAACTCCTCCCCGCCGCGCCGCCACCCGGCGTACGAGCCCGGGTCTTCCTGCGTGGGGAAGATCAGGCCGAAGCCGATGAGGGCCACGGCGCTCGCGGCGCCCACCACCGCCGCCAGCTTCGTCACGCGAGTCGAGTCCATATGTTTCTTCTCCTGAGGGGGCGTCCGCCCCGTCTGGGAGGATACGAGGACCCCCGGGGGTTTATTTCAGTATCCTCGGGCCATGGCCATCATCACGGGACTGTCGGGAAACGAGATCCATTGCCTCGAGCTCAAGGGGATGACCCCCGGGGACCTGGTCGTGGGCAACAGCGTCTTCGCCGTGGGATTTTTGGGCGGCATCACCTCCTCCATCCGGACGCTCGTCGGCGGCGAGGTCACGCAGATCACGAGCGTCATCCACGACGGGCGCCTGAACGCCATCAACCGCCTCCACGAGGAGGCCCGCCACCGCGGGGCCGACGGCGTCACCGGCATGTCGAGCGAGATCGTCCAGCACTTCGGCAACGTCGAGTTCCTGTCGCTGGGCTCCTGCGTGAAGCGCGCGGGCGGGGGCGGCGAGCCGCCGTTCTCGACCTCCGCCGACGGCAAGGAGCTCTACTGCCAGCTCGACGCGGGCTTCCACCCGGTCAAGTTCGTCTTCGGCAACGTCGCCTACTCGATCGGCTTGGGCGGCGGGCTGATGGGCGCGCTGCGCAGCATCCGGCGCGGCGAGGTCCCCGAGTATTCCGACGTCTTCTACCGCACGCGCCACCACGCGCTCGAGCGCATCGCCGCCGAGGCGCGGGCCGCCAAGGCCAACGCGGTGGTCGGCATCCGCACCTCCATCATCCCGTTTCAGGGCATGCAGGAGATGGTGATGGTCGGCACGGCCTCGCGCCACCCCGCGCTCCTGGAGCCCGCCGCCGACGCCGACGTCGTCACGAGCGGCCTCACGAACGTCGAGATGTGGAACCTGGTCAAGCTCGGCTACATGCCCATCCAGCTGGTGCTCGGCGTGTCGGTCTACGCGCTGGGCGTCGCCAGCGGCGTGGCCGCCTTCATCCAGTCCTTCCAGCGCGGCGAGGTGTCCCAGCTCTCGACGCTCATCTACGAGGCGCGCGCGAACGCGCTCCTGCAGGTGAAGCGCCAGGCCGAGGCCTGCGGGGCCGACGACGTCGTCGGGGTGAAGACCTACGTCTACCAGCTCGCCGGCGGCCTCATCGAGTTCCTGGTCATCGGCACCGCGGTGCGGAAGGTCCCCGGGGTCACGACGACCTCCGAGCAGCTGCCGCCGCAGGCCATCGTCTCCGAGCAGGAGACGTTCATCAACGTGGCCGAGTCCGCGCGGGGCAGGGACCTCAACGCCCTGCGGGCGATGGGCGCGTAACGGCGGAATTTACGCGCTTCGGGCGCGTGGGTTCGAGAATCGCTTACGACCGCGATTCTCGAACCTCCTCTCCGTGAACGGCGGAGCGAATGTACAGGACAATTCCTTCGAACGCCGTTTCATGAAATCCGGTCTTCCACAAAACGAGAATGTGTCACCGTCCGCCTTGGATGGGACCGTCCTGAATTATGATATTCGCCGTTCAAAGAGAGGAGGTTCGAGGATTCCCGTATGAGGAATCCTCGAACCCACGCGCCCGAGGCGCGTAAATTTCGTCGTCTATCCTAGGGCTGCAGGTCCACGCCCGTCTTCCGGGAAGCCAGGTCCTTGACCTGCGCCGCCTTGGCGAAGATGGGGCGCGCGGCCGACGGGTCCACGCTGTGGACCTGCTCGGCGTAGAACCGCCAGGCCTCGGGGTCGAGGGGGGCCACGGCCACCAACGTCTTCGCGGCCTCGACGGCCTCCCGGGGGCGCCCCAGCGTCTGCAGCACGTCGGCCAGCGGCGTGTAGGTCCGCGGGTCGGCGGGGTTCAAGGCCGCGTAGAGCGTGTAGGCCTCCTCGGCCTCCTTCCAAGACTGGCAGCGGCGCTGGGCCTCCGCCAAAAGGAACGCCTGGTCGCCGAAGAGCGGGTCGGTGCCCGACGCGGCGTATACCTCGGCGCGCGCCGCCTCGGCGGCGGGGCGGCCGTCGCCTCTAAGCAGCAGCTCGGCCGAACGCAGGCGCGCCTGCAGGCCGGGCAGGCCTTCGCGGGGCAATGACCGGTAGAGCCGCAGGGCGTCCTCGACGTCGCCTTCCTCCTCGGCCTCGGCGCCGCGGTTAAGGCGCAATTGGGCCGAGAGGCGCGCGGCGGGTAGAATGAGCGCGGCCGCGGCGGCGGCGAGCACCGGCGCGAGCAGGAGCCTTCGCGCCGCAGGGGGGAAGGGGAACGGCAGGGCGCGGACCACCGAGGCTCCGGCCTCGAGCGCGAGGCCCGCGGCGGAGCCCGCCAGGAGCCACAGCCACGCCGCGCCGGCGGGCGCGTACGACGCGCCGGCGAAGAGGCCCGCCGCCCCGAGCACGGCGAGCGCGGCCGCCTGCCCGGCGGCGAGCGTGCCGGTCCGCGCGTCGCCCGCGGCGAAGCGGCGGCGCGCGTCGAGCGCGGCCAAAGACAGCGCGCCCCAGACGAGCAAGGTCCACAGCAGGGCCGCCGGCACGCCCAGCTCGGCGGCGGTCGCCAAGGGTTCCGAGGGGGGGACGGGCATCAGCGCCGTGGCGGCGCCGCGCGCGCCCCAGAGGAGGGCGAAGGGCGCCTCCCCCGCGCCGAGGCCCAGCCAGGGCTGGGTGCCGAGAAGGGCGCCCAAGCGCCCGCTCGCGGAGAGCTTCGCCGAGGCCGCGGCGGCCGCCGAGGCGGCGTCGTGGTTCGACAGCGCGGCGGCCGCGCCGGCCAGGCACAGGACGGCCAGGCCGCGCGCGAGTCCGCGGCGTGCGGGAGTGGACTCGGGGTCGGCGGCGAGCGGCCACGACAGCGGCAGGGCCGCGAGCGCCGTCGCGGCGGCGAGCATGCCCGAACCGGCTACGCCGCCCGGGGCGTCCCACGGGACGGGATCGAGGCCCAGGCGCGCGAGGACGGCGTGGAGAGAGACCAGCGCCGCCGAGGAGAGCATCGTCCAGGCCAACGAGCGAGCGAAGCCGGCCGAGGCCGGGCCGAGCAGCACCACGAGAAACAGCGCCGGGCCGGCGGCCCGGGCCAACGCGCCTTCGGCGCCGGCGGCGTGGCCGGCGCGCAGGACGGTCCAGGCCAAGAGCAGCGCGGCTCCGGCGGCGAGCGCCGCGCGGGGGCGAGGGACCTCGACGCGGCCCGCTTCGAGGGAGCGCGCCAGCCACAGCGCGGCCGCCGCCAACCCGCCGGCGGCGAGCAGGGCCGTCTTCAGAGCGAACGGGTCGAAGGCCTTAAGGTGCGCGGCCGTCGGCAACAGGAAGGCGAGCGTCAAGAGGAGCGCCTGCCCCGCGGTCTCGAGCGCGGCGACGAAAGCGGGGTTCATGGCTTGGCCTCCGCCGCGGGCTTCGCGGCGCCGCGCGTCGTCGGGCCGGGGACGGCCTGCGAGACGAGCAGCAGGGCCGCCGCCGCGGCGGCCGCGGCGAACGCCGGGGACGGGCGCCAGGACTCGAGGCCCGCCATCGTCTCGGCCCGGCTCTCCTCGTGCGCCTTGAGGATGGCCGCGACGAGGCCCGCGGGGACGGGCGGGGTCGGTCCTTTGAGGGATGCGACGGGGCTCAGCGCGTCCGCCTCGGCCCGGCACCCGGCGCAGGCCGCGATGTGCTCGGCCACGCGGCCGGCCTGGGCCTCGTCCAAGCGGTCGTCCACGAAGAGGTCCAGGAGGACCCTCGTACGCCAGCAGGAGAACAGGTTCATGCGCGTCCCTCCCAGTAGTCCTTCAGGCGCTCCTTCAGCATCTTGCGGCCGCGGAACACGCGCACGCCCAAGGTCGAGATGGGGAGCTCGAGGGCCTTCGCGGCCTGGTCGTAGCTCTGGCCCTCGATGTCCACCAAGGTCACCGCCATGGAAAGCTCCGCGGGCAGCGCGGCGACGGCGCGCCGGACGACGGCCGACTCGTCCTCGCGCTCGACTCCCGTCTCGGGCCGAGGCCCGTCTTCGGCCAGGGATTCGGCGTGCGACAGGCGCTCGCCGTCGGGGCCTTTGTCCTCGAGGGGCGTCTCGCGGCGGCGGCCTTCGGCGCGCACCCGGTCGATGTAGAGGTTGCGCACGATGCGGCTGAGCCACTGTTCCATCGTATAAGCCGGGTCATAGGTTCCGTAGCTCCTCAGGACCCGGAGCATCGCGTTCTGCGTCAGGTCCCAGGCGTCGGCCTGGTTGCC
>SCTT01000337.1 GCA_004322435.1 bacterium | reverse complement strand
TCGCCGGCCTCCGCCAGCCATTGCGCGGCGGTCTGCCCGCGCGAGCGGTCCATGCGCATGTCGAGCGGCCCGTCGGATTTAAACGACATCCCGCGCTCGGGCCGGTCGAGCTGCATCGACGAGACGCCGAGGTCCGCGAGCAGAGCGTCGACGCCGACCAAGCCCAGCTCGCGCAGGACGGCCGAAGCGCCGGCGTAATCGCTCTTCTTGGCGACGACCTCGAGGCCTAAGGAGCGCAGGCGAGCCTCGGTGCGGGCCAGCTCCTCGCCGTCGCGGTCGAGCGCGACGACCGCGGCGGCGCGGCGCGCG
Source organism: bacterium (assembly GCA_004322435.1). GTDB lineage: Bacteria > Elusimicrobiota > Elusimicrobia > UBA1565 > UBA1565 > SCTT01. The sequence goes on along the minus strand of SCTT01000337.1, from coordinate 3,256 downwards.
AGCTCGGCGGCGTGGCCGCCCCAGCCCAAGGTGCAGTCGAGGACGGCCGCGCCTGCGAGGGGGCCCATCGCCTCGAGGACCTCGCGCAGCATCACGGGCAGGTGCGTGCCCGCGGGCGTCGAGCCGCGCGCCTTGGCCTTCTCCACCGCGGCGGGGTCGGCGGCCAGCTCCTTGTACTTCTGGGAGAACGTCTTCGGGTGCGTCCCGCCGTAACGGTCACGGCGGCGGTGCGCGGCCACGGCCTCCGCGACGGGGACGTCGGCCGGGACGAGGTCGTAGCGCACGACGTCGCGCGCGGTGACCCAGGCGGTCTGGTCGTGGTCCTTTAAGATCGGCGTCCCGGTGAACTTGGGGACCAAAAAGGCCACGAGCTCGATCTCGCCGTAGTCGTAGACGTGGCGGGTGCGGATGAGCTCGGCGCCGACCTCGGCCTCAAGCCCCAGTTCCTCGCGCAGCTCGCGGCGCAACGCCTCGGCGGGCGTCTCGCCCGGCTCGACGCGCCCGCCGGGGAACTCCCACTGCCCGGCGTGGCGCTTGCCGGGGCCGCGGCGCGCGAGAAGCACGCCGCCGGAGCGGAGGATGACGCCGGCGCAGACGGTGATCACGGGGTGATTCTACCGCAACGGCCGGACGGTCAAAAGACCGGGACGATGGTCTCCAGGTCCTCTTCGGCCACTTCCTGTCCGGAGAGCCCCACCTCGGGCATCGCGGGGAACGCGATGCCGTAGTCCTCGACCGTCTTCTTGACCTTGAGCATCGCGTTGCGCCAGGCCGCCTCACGTTCCTTGAGGGGCAAGACTCCCAAACCGCCCGACTGCGCCGCCTGCTGCAGCACGTCGTGGGCGTCGACGAAGGTGTCGGGCAGCTCCCAGAACTTTCCGGGGAAGGGCTTGAAGAGGATGAGCGAGAGGAAGATGAACCCCGCGCGCAGCTGCTTCGTGACGAACTCCTTCTGCTCCTGAGGGAGGTTCGGGAAGGTGCGCTTGGTGAGGTAGAGCGCCATGCGCGCGTGCCGCGACTCGTCGCGGCTGACGCGCTGGAAGGCCTCCTTGAAGACCGGGATGCGCCCCGCCTTGCCCATCTCGTTGAACAGGGTCGTCGCCGCGACCTCGCCCATCAAAAACGAGGTGAACATCACCGCGAACGGGTACTTGTCGAAGGCCTTCACGTAGCCGTCCCAGTAGCGCGCGCCGTTGTGGTAAGCCCACTGGATGTTGTTGAAGGCGAGCTTCTCGAGCCCCGTGTTCGGCGTCCACTCGAGCGGGCCGTACGGGTTGCCCGGCAGGCAGGCCATCGTGGCCTTGCGGCAGATTTCCTCGTGGTTGAGCTCGTCGCGCAGGATGGTGGAGAAGCACTTGCGCACCCCGTCCTCCTCCTTGTGCCGGAACATCTCGATCAAAGCGTGAGCGAACACCGGCGGCGCGGCGGCGTCGAAGATGCCGAGGACGGAGAACCAGTAGCCGATGCCCAGGCGCTCGTCGGCCGAAAGCTTCGCGTCGCGCAAGGTGTCCCAGGGCAGGGCCTCGGGGTCCCAGGCCTGCGCCTTGGCCAGCTCGAAGAGGTCGTAGGTGATCTGCGGGCTCTTGGGCCAGGAGATGGGGAAGACGTTGAGCGGGTCGATGGCGGGGGGGACGGTCAATCTTGGAGCAGCGGGCAGCTTCGGCATCAGGCGCCTCCTTAATAGGCCCTGACGCTATCGCAACACAAATTCCCTTTTGGGGGAACTTCCGAACTTCCGAGCGCCTGGCACCGGTTGGGAATTCCTGCCACACTGGGGCGTGGCCAGGAAGAGGGGGGAGGAGCCCGATTTAGGGACCTTCGTCGGGGCCGGAGGCTTCGGCGTCGACTCCCGCCGGGCGGTCAAGGTCCTGCGCGCGCGCCAGCTCGGCCAGGCCAGCGAGGCCGCGCCGCTCCTCTGGGTCCGCGTCGCCGTCCTTTCGGGCGCCTCCCGGGCCGTGCTTCATTGGGAGCCCGGCCGCTTCGAAGCGCGCTTCGACGGGGCCCCGCTGCCTCCGCTCATCCTCGCGCGCCCTTACGACGCACACCTGGGCGCGATGGACGGGACGCCGCTCATGCGCCAGTTCGGGCTCGCGCTCCTGCATCTGGCCCGTCCGGACGTCGCCGTCGAGGTCGTCAGCGGGCCCGCGGACGCGCGGCGGGCCATCTATCTCGAAGGCCCCGGCGCCGCCCCGCCGGCGGCCACGGAGGACGGATTGGACGAGACGGTCGTGCGCGCCTACTGGTCTCCCGCGGCGCAAGTCCCTCGGGGCCATCCCGAAGGCTGGGACCTGGGCGCGCTCCTGGGGCGCCTCGATTCGGCCCCGATGCCGGTGACCGTCATCCACCGGGGAAAAGTCAGCGTGGTGGTGCCTTGGGCGAAGCGCTTCGGGCGCGAAGGCTGGGTCGGGGAGGTCGGCGGGCTGCGCTGCGGGCTGCGCCTGCTCCCGCGCGACTGGGAAGCCTCGGTCCTCCAGCTCTGCGTCGACGGCGTCGGGGTGGCGGCCGAGAGCCCGCGGGGGGCGCCGCTGGCCGCCGAGGGGTGGGTGGACTCGCCGCATCTGACGCTCAACGCCTCCCTCGACCGCGTCGTGCAGGGTTCCGCCCGCGACCACGCGCGCTCGGCGCTCCAGGACGCGCTTCAGGCGGCGCTGCTGGCAGGGCTCGAGCGCCACGCCCGGAGGATGACGCTGACGGGCGCGGCGCTGCGGCGCGACCCGGCGCTCGCGAGGTTCTGGGGGGCGGCGGCGGAAGAGGGGACGCAGGTCTGCGCGAGCGTCCGGGAGCGCCTCGAGGCGGCGTCGGGACGGTTCCGCGGGCCCTCCGGGGACAGGGTCCTCGTCGAGGACACCGCCGTCTGGACGGCCGCCTGGCGCGCCGCGGCCAAGAAGCGGGAGGGAAAGCCCACGCCCGCCGAGTTCCGGCCGGTCTACCGGGCGCTGGCTGCGACCCCCCTCTTCTTCGACTCCGACGCCCGCCCGGTTTTGCTGCGCGACAAGCACCGGGCGTCCGCGCTCTCGCGGGCCGACGCGGCGTACCTCGGGCTATGACCCCCGACGAGCCCCGTCCCGAGCACCTGGCGGCCTACTTCACGTGCGAGCCTCCTCCCGGCGGCCTGCCGCCCCGCTTCGGGGTGGTGACCGCGCACAACCCGGGAGGGAAGGTCTCGGATGAGGCGGCGAACGCGGCGGCGGACGCGGCCCTCAGGGCGCGCCTCGAGCGTTCCGGCCTCCATCACTTCCGCGTAGATCGGAAGAGC
>SCTT01000336.1 GCA_004322435.1 bacterium | reverse complement strand
GAACGTCGCGCCGCGCTCCAGTTCGGCCTCCGCCCAGATGCGGCCGCCGTGGCGGCGGACCACGCGCTGGACGGTGGCCAGGCCGATGCCCGCCCCGGGGAACTGGCCCGGGGCGTGGAGCCGCTTGAACGCGCCGAAGAGCTTGTCGGCGTGGGCCATGTCGAAGCCGGCGCCGTCGTCGCGCACGAAATAGACCGTCTCCGGGCCCTTCCGCTCCGCTCCGAACTCGATGCGCGCGCGCGCGTGCTTCGCGGTGAACTTCCAGGAGTTCTCCAGCAGGTTGCTCAGGATGATCTGCAGGAACTCGGGGTCCCCTTCGATGACGATGCCGTCGCGGACGACGAACTCCACCGCGCGGTCCGGCTGGGCCGCCCGGAGCCCCTCGCCGATGTCCTTGACCAGGCGGCTCAGGTCGACCGACTCGCTGCGCGGCTCCTGCTGGAGGACGCGGGAGAGCTTCAGCAGGCCCTCGATGATGCCGTCCATCTGGAGCACGTTGTGCTGGATGCGCTCGAGGAAGTCCCGGCTGGCCTCGCTGAGCTGGCCGGCGGTCTCCTGTTTGAGCGCCTCGCCGAAGCCGGCGATCTTGCGCAGCGGGGCGCGCAGGTCGTGGGCGCAGGAATAGCTGAACGTCTCCATCTCGCGCGTGACGGCCTCCATCGCCTCCTTGGCGGCGCGCAGCTCCTCGGCGCGCTTGCGCTCGGTGATGTCGATGATGGAGGCCAGGACGAAGGTCCCCTCCATCGTCTCGAGCGGGTTGAGGCCGATCTCGATGGGGACCTCCCGGCCGTCCTTGAGCAGGCCGTAGAGGTCCCGCCCGGCGCCCATCGCGCGGGCCTGCGGGGCGGCGAAGAAGTTCCGGCGGTGCCCGGGGTGGCTGCCGCGGAAGCGCTGGGGCACGAGCAGCTCGATGGGCTGGTGCAGCAGCTCGTGGCGGGCGTAGCCGAAGAGCTTCTCGGCCGTCGAGTTGACCAGGACGATCAGGCCGTCCTTGTCCACCATGATCATCGCGTTGGGGGCGGCGTCCACCACGACGCGGAAGCGCTCCTCCTCGAGCTTCTTGCGGGTCAAATCGCGCGTCACCTTCGAGTACCCGCGCAGGACGCCGTCTTGGCCGTAGAGGGCGGTGAGGGTGACGCTCGCCCAGAACCGCGAGCCGTCCTTACGCGTGCGCCAGCCCTCGTCCTCGAAGCGGCCGTCCTTGGCGGCGGCCTCGAGCTCGCGCGTCGGCTTGCCGGCGACGACGTCCTCCGGGGTGTAGAAGCAGGAGAAGTGGGCGCCGAGGATCTCCCCGGACTTGTAGCCCTTCAGGCGTTCCGCCCCCCGGTTCCAGGTCGTGACGCGGCCCTGGGGGCTCACCATGAAGATGGCGTAGTCGACGATGCTCTCGACTAAGAGGCGGAAGGACTCCTCGTCGGGAGCGGGCTCGGGCGTACGCGGGAGGTCGGCCATGGCGGGGCGGAGGCAAGGATATCAACTTGGCAGGAACGTTTCACGCTCCCGTCCCGGTTGCATCCGGCGGGCGGGGCCGTTACACTGTCGGGGTGAAGGCCCACCTGCGCGCCGGTCTGGCCGTCTTGCTCGCCGCGCCGTCTTCGGCCGAGGTCGTCTCCGCCATGCCGGCCGTCACGGTCTCCTCGATGCCGGTCTCCGCGCCGTCCCGGCCGCCGGTCCGGGCCGGGCTTCTGCCGGCCGGGCCGCAGGGGCGTGCGGCGCTCGGCGTGTCGGGCGGGATCGCCGAGGGGAAGCCCCTCGAGGTGATGGTGTGGGGCGGGGCCGGCGCCATCGTCGGGAGCACCGTCGGGCCGCTCGGGACCGTCGTCGGCGCCGCCGCGGGTTCGGCCTTCGGGTTGCTCTTCTCGATGTTCGTCGTCCCGCGCTTCCAGCCGGGGATGTCCAAGAAGGAACGCCCCTCCGACTAGCCCTCAGTCCTTGGTGACGATCCCCTGGCGGCCCGCGTCGGCGGCCTTCTTGAGCGCCGCGGCCGCGGCGGCCCGGGTCGGATAGGGCCCCATCGAGACCCGGTAGAACGTCTTCCCGCCGACCTCGGCCTTGAGCACCTCGACGCCGCCGAGCTGGGGGGCGGCCTCGCCCTTGAGCTTCTGGGCCTCCGCCTCCTCCGGGAAGGATCCCAATTGGACGCGGAAGGAGCGCTTGGGGGCCGCCTTCGGAGCCGCGGCCTTCGCGGCCGGCTTCGCCTTGGGGGCCTCCTCGGCGGGCTCGGCGTCGTCGGGGGGAGGCCCTTTGAACTCGAGGACGAGGTCGTTGCCCGACCAGACCGGGGCATAATCGCGCGCCGAGTCGAGGTGCACGGTGACGCGGGTCGCGGGGACTCCGCCCTCCTCGGCCCGCGAGGAGGACACCCAGCGCGCCATCCCCCGCGTGAGGGCGATGTCCTTCTCGTCGCCGACGATGTCGGTGTCCGAGAACGTGATGCTGAGCTTCGGCGGGTCGGCCTCGGCCTTGCTGCGAAAGGCCGAGGGCCGCGAGAGCTTGAGGACGACGCGCCGGCCCTCGACCTTGATGTCCTTGAGGAGGGCCGGCTCCCCGGCGCGGGCCGCGGAAGCAAGGAGGGTGAGGGCTAGGAGGGAGGTGACCATGCCCCCAGGATGGCTCCCGCGCCGAAACCTGTCAAGGGCGGGGGTCAGCGCGCCGCGTACGTGGGCGTCCCGTCGGGCCAGACCGAGTTCTTGAACCGCCGGTGCCCCCACAGCCACTGCGCGGGATGCTTCCGGATCCAGGCCTCGGCGACGGCGGTCATGCGCTTGGTGGACTCGACGGGGTCGGCCATCCACTCCCCGCGCGGCATCTCCGGGGCGACCTCGAGGTGCACGACGCCGTCCTCGCGCCTGTGCAAAAAAAGCGGCAAGAGCGCCGCGCCGGTGCGGTGCGCGAGGGGACCGAGCACCGACAGCGTGTCGGTCTCGACCCCGAAGAACGGGACCTTCACGCCCGCCGGAGGCGCGATGTACTGGTCGATCATGAATCCCATCGTCTCTCCGTTCTTGAGTCCCCGCAGGACCGTCGGCATCGTGCGCGGCTGATAGGCCGCGGCGATGCCCACCTCGAGGCGCGCGGCCTCGACGCGGGCCATCAGCCAGTCGGGCGTCAGGCGACGGGTGACGATGGTCGAGGGGAACCCGCGCGTGCCGCCGACGGCCGAGGCGATTTCCCAATTGGCGACGTGGGCCGAGTAGAACAGCACGCCCTTGCCGCGGGCCAGGGCCTTCTCCCAGTTCTCGCGCCCGGAGATCTCGCTGTGCCGCAGGGTCCAGCGCTTCCAGTGTCCGGGCAGCGGGCAGAAGATGTGGGCGAGCTCGAGGACGAGGCGCCCGTAATGCTCGAAGTTCGCCGTCAGCAGGGTGTCCCGCTCCGCCGGCGAGAGCCCCGGCAGGCAGTGGCGCATGTTCTCCTGGGCGATGCGGCGGCGCCGGCGGTCGACGGCGAGCGCGAGGCGGCCGAGGAAGGCCCCGAGCGCCATCTCCCAGGCGCGCGGGAGGGACGCGACGGCGAGCCCCGCCAGGGTCAAGACGACCCAGAGCGGGCCGGCCTGCCAGGCGGGCATCCGCCGGGCGGCCATCTACGCGGCGGCTTTAAGGCGCGCGATCTCCTCGGTCGAGCCGAGGACGACCAGGACGTCGCCCGCGGCGAGCTTCTGGCCGGGGTCGGGG
>SCTT01000335.1 GCA_004322435.1 bacterium | reverse complement strand
CCGGGCGGTACGGGCCGTCGGCGTCGCCGTCGAGCTGCTGGAGCTGGCCCAGCTTCTCCGCGAGAGTCATCTTCCCGACGAGGTCCTGGATGCGCCTCTCCCTCTCGGGGGCCGGGAGGGCGGAGGAGGCGGGGACGGCGGCGGTCAACACCAACGCGAGGGCGGACTTGAGCGGGCTGTTCATACGCAAAACTAGCAAACTGGCGTCTAGACGTCGCACCATTTTGTTACAGTCCGGGGGTCGTCACGGAGGTGGTATGCGACTGTCCTTGGCCGCGCTGTCTTTCGTCCTGCTTCTCCCCCTGACGTCCCACGCCCGCACGCTCGGCTCCGCCTGGAAGACCGCTTCGGAGGAGACCGACGCCGCCCGGACGCTCCGCATGGCGCGCAACGCCTCGGACCGCGCCTACCGGCTCGACATGGACCTCCAGATGCTGCGCCGCAGCGTGACCGAGGCCAAGGACGTGCTCGCGCAGGCGGCTGCCGACCCGGCGCGCCGCGAGCGCCTCGAGTTCCTCCTCAAGTTCCTGGGCGACGCATACCCCGTCCAGGGCGACTCCGCCTCCTACGTGCTCGACAAGGTGCTCTGGCTCAAGTACGAGCTGGGCAAGCCCGCCGCCCCCGAGCTCCCGGCCGTCGCCGCCGAGCTCGTCGCGCGCATCAAGCTGGCCGACGCCTCATCGCGCGCGCTGCGCCAGGACGTCGACGCCCTGAAGGCCGCCTTGGACGCCGCCCCCGCGGCGGCCGGGGAGCGCTCGCTGTGGCTCGCCGGACAGCTGGCCGACTCCGCGGCCCGGCTCGACGTCTACACCGCGTACGTGGTGGAGAAGGCGAAGGTGCTCGAGAAGCCCGCCGCTTAGACGCGGCAGAAAAGTTGATTCCCGGAGGGCATGACCACCCTCCTTGAGCAAGTCAAAGCAGCCGTCGCCGGACACGCCGAACGGAGCCGCCCCACCGGCTTCGGCTTCGCCTTGGCCGAGAGCGTCTCCCAGCTCGACGCCGAGGCCTGGGACGGGCTGACGGCCGGCGGCAGCTTCTTTCTGAGCCGGCGCTACCTCTCGGCGCTGGAAGCCGCCGCTCCGACGAACCTCTCCCCCCGCTGCGCCCTCCTTTATAAAGGCCGGCGCCCCGTCGCCGCGGTGTCCTGCCAGCTCGTGAAGGTCAAAGGGGCGCGCCTCCTCGTCGCCGGGAACCTGGCGTCCTGGGGCCAGCATGCCGCCGCGTTCGCCCCCGGCGTCGCACCCGCCGAGCTTTGGCCCGGAGTCGCCGAGGCGCTTTACCGCATCCGGCGCGCGGAACGACTCTCCGGCCGCACGGACTTCGTGCTGGTCAAGGACGTCCCCGAGGGCGACGCCGGAGTCGGCGCGTTGCGCCGGTTCGGCTACCGCCCCATCGCCACCGACCCCGACATGGTGCTCGACCTGCGCCCCGAGTGGCGCAACTTTGCGGACTATCTGGCGGGCCTGCAGTCCAAGTACCGCAGCGCCATCCGCGGCGTGGACAAGAAGCTCGCCGCGGCGGGTTGTACGGTGTCCCCCCTCGCGGACGTCGCCGGGGAAGCCCTCCGGCTCCAGACTCTCTACCGCCAGGTGCTCGAGGCCTCGCGGGTCCATCCCGTGGAGCTTCCCGCCGCGTACTGGCCGGCGCTGGCCGAAGCCGCGGGGCCCGACCTTAAGATGACCGGCGTCTATCGGGACGGAAGTCTCTTGGGTTTCGCGGCGACGGTACGCGACGGCGATACCGCCGTCGCGTATTATCTCGGCTACGAGCGGGCCCTGCGCGACGAGCTTCCGCTCTACTTCCGGCTCCTGCACGCCAACATCGAGGCCGCGCTCTCTTGGGGCTGCCGGCGGGTCTCCTTCGGCAGGACCTGCCTCGAACCCAAGGCCCAGCTCGGCGCCAAGCCCGTGCCCACGAACCTCTGGGCGCGCCACCCGAACCCGCTCGTCAACGGGGTCGTGCGGACCTTCTACGGGGCGGTGCCGCACGGGGAGGCGCCGGACAGGGACCCGTTTAAGGCGTAGAGCATGCAACGGCGGAATTTACGCGCCTCGGGCGCGTGGCTTCGAGGATTCCTCATACGGGAATCCTCGAAGCGGGAACCCTCTGCGAGGCAAGTTCGGACTCTCGCTCCGCCTTCGACGGCAGACAGCCATGTCGAGTTATCCACAACTAGCCCCGGGGCTAGTTCGACTCTTCGTCGTTCATTGAGAGGAGGTTCGAGGATTCCGGATGTTCGGAATCCTCGAACCCACGCGCCCGAGGCGCGTAAATTTCTCCGTGAGGCGAGTTTCAAATGTCGTTGACGCGCGTCTGCTTTGACCCTACGCTTGGAGGGTGACGGGTCCCCTCCTGGCTTTTCTCCTCGCGTCCTCCGCCTCCGCCGGCCAGCTCGGGGGTTTCGAGAAGGCCCTGGTCCAACCCGCCCAAGCGGCTCCCGCGAAATCCTCGTCCAAAGGGAAGACCGTCTCCTTCGGCTCGGGCGAGCTGGCGGGCTCCGACTGCGAGCCGTTCCTGCTGTGCGCGCTCCTCCAGATCGCCGCGGCGACCTACGAGCCCACGGCGGCCTACGCCGCGGCCCGGCCCCTCCACATGCCCATCCTGCCGCTGTTGCGCCTCGACGGCGTCTACCAGCTCATCCCCAAGGACATCGATGCCCTGTCCGGGCGCGTCGAACTGGGCCGCGGGAGCTTCGGCGCCGCCTACGAGCGCATCCTCTTCCGCGAGAAGGAGCCGCGGGACCGCATGTGGGGCTGGCGCGGCGAGGCGCTCTGGCGGATGGCGGTCGGGGAAGGCGCCCGGCTCGACGCGGCCATCGGCTACATGGGCTTTCAGCGCGAAGGGTCCCACAACGGGGCGTCGACGGGGCTCTCGTTCGGCTGGTACCCGTCTCGCGCCGTGGGCTACGAGGTCGACGCGCGCTGGGGCTCCATCGGCGACGGGACGGCCACGGACCTCCGCGGGCGGCTCTACCTGGGCCCCAGGTCCTGGGGCGGCCTCGCCCTGCGCCCGGGCTACCGCGGCATCCGCACGGGCGACGCGACCCTCCACGGGCCGGAACTCACGGTCAGCTACAGCTGGTAGGTCCTATTCCGCGAAGTAGGTCGCGAACGAGTGCGGCTTCCCGCCGATGCGGGCGGCCAGCTCGGAGCGGCGCACGCCGTACTTGCGCCCCATCGCCTCGACGACCTCGCCGTCTTCCATGAAGATCATCACGTGGTGGACCGGGCTGCCGGTGAACACGAGGTCGCCGGTCTTGAGGTCGGCCTCGTTTGTGACGGGCTTGCCCGCGGCCTGCTGGTCTCGCGAGACGCGCGGCACGTTGTTGCCCGGCCAGACGACGTCCATCGAGTACTGCACGAGGCCCGAGCAGTCGAAGCCGGTCTTCGGGGAGCGCGCTCCCCAGACGTAGGGCGCGCCGATGTGGCTGGCGGCCTCTTCCACGAAAGCCTTGCGGCGGCCGTCCTTGGCGGCGGGGCGGGTCTTGAAGGCGGTCGCCAGCTCGGGCTGCCAGGAGCTCCAGCCGGGGCCGGAGAGCTCGTCGGCCTTCACCCAGCCGGCCAGCCCCCGCGATTCGACCTGCAGCCACTTGCCGTCCTCGGATTTGACGCCCGACCAGGACACCGCCTCGCCGCGGTTGAGCTCAGAACCCCGAACGGCGGTGATCTTCTTAGAGCGGCCTTCCATCCGGTAAGTGACCTCGGCGGTCTCGAGGTCCTCGGGCTTGTAGCCGGAGGGCATGGACTCGATGGCGCGGGGGTCCACGAAGACCGCCGACGGGCTGCCGGAGGCGTAAAGGGTTTGGGTGAGGGGCTGGGCGGCGCCGACGCCCTCCACCTCGGCCTTCCTGGCCTTCGCCAGCGCGCTGTCGTCCTCTTTGACGACCTGGGCGGAGGCGGCGGCGGCGCAGAGGGCTAGGGCGGCGGCGGCGAGGGAGGCGTTCTTGGTCATGCCGGCAGTGTAGCGCGGGAGGCCCAGGAGGTTCAGTGCCCCTGGGCCCACACTAACTTAGGCCCAAAGGCCTATCCCCGTTCGGACGCCGCATTTGCTAATCAGTAGTGAGAGTCGTCTCCAGGAGAAAACAAAATGGCCAAAATCACTTTGAAGGGCAACGCGATCAACACCTCCGGCTCCCTGCCGGCGGTCGGCTCCAAGGCTCCCGAGTTCACGATGGTGAAGGAAGACTTGAGCGAGACCTCCTTGTCCGGCATCTCCGGCCGCAAGGTCCTCAACATCTTCCCCTCCGTCGACACCGGCGTCTGCGCCGCCAGCGTGCGGGCGTTCAACCAGCGCGCCGCGGGCCTCAAGGACACCGTGGTCTTCAACATCTCCAAAGACCTCCCCTTCGCCCAGAAGCGCTTCTGCGGCGCCGAGGGCATCAAGAACGCCGTGTCCGGCTCGGTGTTCCGCTCCGACTTCGCCCAGAAGTACGGCCTCGAGATCGTCGACGGGCCGCTCAAGGGCCTGTGCTCCCGCGCGGTGCTGGTGCTCGACGCCGGCAACAAGGTCGTGTACGCCCAGCAGGTCGCGGAGATCGCCACCGAGCCCGACTACGAAGCCGCCATCAAGGCCCTGAACTAGGACCTACGGCCCAGGCGCTCGCACGGAGACGCCCGCATCCTTGGAGGATGCGGGCTCTCCTTTTGCTGGGGCCGGTCCTCTTCTGCGCCGCCGCGCAGGCCCAGCCCGTCGTCCCCGCGCTCCCGCCGGGCCGCATCGTGTCCGCCGTGCCCCCGTGGATGGCGACCGAGGCCCCCGGGCTCGAGGAGCCGCGCGACAAGGTCCTGCGCGCGCTGACCCTCCTGCGCGGCTCCCCCACCGGCCGCACGCTCCTCAAGGAACTCGGCGTCGGCAAGGTCCTCATCGAGAAGGACGGCTCCCTCATGGTCACCGACGGCTCGCGGACCGTCTTCGCCGGGGCGAACTTCGTAGCCGACTACTCCGAGGACGTCCTCGCGGTGCAG
>SCTT01000036.1 GCA_004322435.1 bacterium | reverse complement strand
GGAGAGCGTCCCGACCTCGGCCGCCGGGTCCCGGAAGCCCGCCTCGTCCAAGCCCGCCTCGAGGCGCATGTCCACCTCGTAGTCCTCGAGGCCCAGCCCCTGCAGGGCCTTCGTCAGCTCATCGCGCACCGTCCACCCGCCCGCCGCCGCCTCGAAGCGGTCCTGCTGGGCCAGGTAGCCGACCTTCAGGCCGCGCCGGCGCACCACCTCGCCGCCGTCGGCCGTCTCGAGGCCGGCGAGGATCTTGAGCAAGGTGGACTTGCCCATCCCGTTGGGCCCGATGAGGCCGGTGCGCTCCCGCGCGAAGAGGCCGAAGGAGAGGTTCTCGAAGAGCGGGCGCTTGCCGTAGCTCTTGGCCAGGTTCTGACAGCTCAGGAAGATGCTCACCGGCGGAGCGTCGCCTTGAGGATCTTATCCCCGGGCTCCAAGCGGTCCAAGACCTCGAGGCCCTGGGTCACGCGCCCGAAGGCCGTGTAGCGGCCGTCGAGGTGCGGCGTCGGCACGAGCGACACGAAGAGCTGGCAGCCGCCGGTGTCGGGGCCCGCCTTGGGCATCCCCACCGTGCCGCGAAGGAAGGGCGCCGCCGTCTTCTCGTCGGCCAGCCGCCAGCCCGCGTCGCCCCAGCCCGACCCGCGCGGGTCGCCGCCCTGGACGACGAAGGCGGTGACGACGCGGTGCCACTGCGTGCCGTCGTAGAGCCCGGAGGTCACGCTTTCGACGAAGGCCGCGGCATGGTTCGGGGCTTCGGTCGAGAGCCGGACGACGAAGCCGCCCTTCTCGGTCTCGAAGACCACGGAAGGCGGGGCGTTCAAGGGTTTCAAGGTCCGCGGGGAGTCCAAGAACGGCGGGAAGTCTTTGAGCGCGGCCTCGACGAGGGCGGCCTCCGTCGTTCCCGGGCGGACCGACGCGCGCAGGGCCTTCGTCAGCGAGGAGCGGTACTCCCCGGCTCCCGGGCCGACGGCGTCGGGCAGCGCCGCGAGCAGGGCGAGCACGAGCGCGGGGTCCTTGCGCTCCGCGGCGACGTCCGCGGCGGTGCCCCGCATCTCGAGCGGCGAGCCTTCGTCGGTGAGAGCCCGGTAGAGCGCCGGCACGACAGCCGCCGAGCTCGAGGCGGCCAAAGTTTCGAGGGCCTGGGACGCGACGCGGGGATCGGGGTCGCGAAGGCCGGACTCGAGAAGCTTGCCGGCCTCGGGCAGCAGCCCTGCCGCCTCGTAGGCGCGTGCCCGGAGCCACCAGCGCGGGTCCTTGAGGGCCCGCTCGAGCGCGGGGCGCGCCGCAGCGCCCTCGAGCTTGGCCAACGCCAAGAGCGCCTGCCCCGGCGCCATCGTCCCTGAGCTCGCCGCCAGGCGTGCGAGAGGCGGGCCGAAGCGGGACCCGTCGCCCGAAGCCGCGGCCGCGTTCGCGGCGGCGGCGCGCACATGGGCGGAGGGGTCCTCGAACAAGGACAGCGGGAGCTTGTCGAAGGCCTTCGCGGCCGCGAACGCCGAGACCGCCTCCGCGCGGACGTAGAGGTCGGGGTCCGACAAGCGCGCCGCCTCGGGAACGCCGGAGAGCTTGCCGAGCGCCCGCACGGCGAAGAGCCGCACCCGCGAGTCGGCGTCGGCCTGGGCCTTCGCCAAGACGTCGGCCAGGCGCGGCTCCGCCCAACGCGAGACGGCGTAAACCGCCTGCCAGCGGAGCTCCGGGTCGGAGTTTCCCGCGGCGGCCTTGAGCGCCGCGGCCTCGGCCTCCGTATAGAAGGTCGCGCCGCCCTCGAGGCGGCGATGGAAGATGTCGAGCGGCGACTGCGCGAGCGCGACGGAGGCGGAGAGCACGGCGGGAAGGAGGAGCACGTTCTTAAGGAAGGAGCTCGACGTCCTGGACCGGGTGGATCTCCCAGAGCGTCTTCCGGGCGAGGCCCATCACCGGGTCCTCGGGGTCGTATTCGGGCTCGGCCTTGTGGAAGTAGTCGTAGTACGTCCAGCCGCGGACCCGGACGCGCTGGCCGATCTTGGGCCGAGGGAGCTTCGGATGGGTCAGGCGCCACTCGGGAGTCATCTCGATGTGGAGGTTCCCGATGTTGAAGGTATAGTCGAGGTCGACCTCGCCCGAGGCGCGGTTCACGACGCCTTCGACCTCCACCCCGACCTGGACGTTGTGCTTGCCGGCGACGATGGCCGCGTCGGTCGTCTTCGCGTGGGACTTCGGGCGGCGCAGGCGGTGCTTGACGAGGAAGATGCGGATGGGCCCGAGCTTCTTGAACTTGGCCACCGGCAGGTCCACCGGGAAGAGCGCCAGGCTCGAGAACGCGTCCTCCTCCCCGGCCTCGAGGTCCGGGAGGACCAGGTTCGCGCGCAGCTGGGCGAGCACGGCGGCCTCGTCGCGCTGCCCGGCGGCCTCGCGCAGCTCCGCGGCGATGCCGCGCACCAAGGACGCGGGATACTGCTCCGCGTAGGTCTTCGTCGGCAGCTCGCGGCACATCTTCTCGAGGCGGGCCAGCGGCTTGTCGGCGTCGGGCGGGTTCTCGGCGGGGTCGTAGAGGCGCGGGTCGAGGCGGCCGTGGGCTTTCAGGTATTCGATGCGCCCCAGGCACCCTTCGGAGACGCCGCGGAGGGTCTTGTCCTCGGACAGCAGCTCGCGCTCGAGCTCGGTCGCGACGTAGTCCAGGTCGCGCTTGAGGCGCTGGGCCGAGCGGTAGCGCTCCAGGCGCTCCTCGGCGGCCTCGCGCGCGTGACGGTAGTCGTCCACCGCGCCTTGCGCCTCGGCCTCCTTCTGACGGAGCGCGTCCTCGGCGGCGCGGGCGGCCGGAGCGAGGCACAGGGCGGCGGCGAGCAGCAGTCTCACGCCC
>SCTT01000334.1 GCA_004322435.1 bacterium | reverse complement strand
GAGATGAACACAATCACGTTCGGGAATTCCTGGTTAACTTCGAGAAACTGCGCGCCGCAAATCGGAAGTTAGCGGAAGAGCGGCATCCAACGAAGAACCCGGACCAGGAGTTGCTCGCGTATGACATGTTTAATCGAAGCACCAATGACCAGCAGAGCCATCAAGGTCGTTATGACGTTTTGCTGAAGCGTTTCAAAGGGCGTTGAAACTCAGGCGGCCCATTGACAACGGCCGTTCACTCCGATGGCGCTTTCTTGCCTACGACTTCCTTGATCTAGGGCATGACGGGAAGGGACTGCCGTTTGTGTCCCGTGGCGAGGTAGCCCGCACTATACCTCGCTCCCGTCCTCTACCTATCCGCAATCGTTTTTCCGAAGAGGATGTCGTCCTGTAGCTGTTTGACTACCTTCGCATAGCCCCGGAGAATTCCCTCCTTCCGAAATCCCAGCTTCTTCATCACCCGTATCGAGGCTGCGTTCTTCGTCCAGCAGGACCCTTGCAGCCTGTGTGCCTTTCCCTTCGCAAAGGCCCACCTCACCACCGCGCTCGCTGCCTCGGTCGCGAATCCTTTGCCCCACTGATTATGGTGGATGAAGAATCCAATCTCACCTATACCCGGATTCAGCCACCGCAGTTCGATGCTGCCAATCCAACGCCGCTGGCCCTTCAAGATAATTGAGAAGGTCATCCGCTCTGGCCGGCGCTGACGCCATTCGCTGACGGAGCGGCGGAGGTACGCCTTGGTCTCGGAAATCGAATTAGGCAGGAAGCCGGCATTCTTCGCGACCTCGGGAATCCTGGCATGGTCGAAGAAGGCGGCGGCGTCCGCCATTCGGACAGGGCGAAGCTCGAGCCGTCTTGTCGCAAGCATGATTGCCCTCACGCCGCCACCACTCGTTGGCGGTAGCCGCCTATTCCCAAGTCGCTCCGGTATTGAGCCACCGAGCGCCGGGACAACCGCGCCCCGAATCGGCGGCCCAACTCGAGCCCGAGACCCTGGTCCGACAAGTTCGGCCTTTCCGTGACCAGCTCATACAGCCGGTCCAGGAGAATGGTCTTGGTGCTCGGCATGAGAACCTTGATTGGAACCTCCGGCCCCCAGGGCAGTTGGACCGCCTTGTTGCCGATGACCATATTGAAGGCGTTGGGCGCTACGCCGAGCCGAGCCGCGAGTGTGCGCTGCGTGAGCGGCACACGGCGCCCGGGGTCTCGGGTCACGAAGTAGTCGGCCTGAGCGACAATGAGCGCCTCAAGAGCACGATACAGCGTCGATTTGCGCCTCTCCAGGAGGTCGAGCATAAAGAGCAGGCCTTCCGCCTCGCGGGCCTCGGAGGGAGAAAGCCGGGCCAGAACTTCGGCCCGCTTGCCGGAGTCAACCTCATAGCGACCCTTCCAGACGTCCTGATGGAAGAACGCGAGCACCGGCCTACCGCTCTCGATCTCAATGCCGGCGACCGCGGACATGACCTTCTCGGGCGCCTCGTACCCGGCCCCGGCCTCGAATTCGGACTGCACGTAGAGCCGATTCACCAAATCGCGGAGCTGGCCTGCCTCGATGGGCGAGATACCGCAAGCATGCGCCCTTTCTTCATCGCTCAGCCCCTCGGCCCGGAGGAAATACTCCTCAAAGCGCTCTTGGCCCATGCTCTCCATGAGGCCCACGAGGTCTCCCCGGCCGTCCAGGACCTCCGGTAGCCCTTGGCCCGCCGAGCGCAGTTCCCAGCCCTGAAAGCGCCGCGCCGCGAAGCGCATCCGAGTATAGGGCTGGAGGGACACGACGCGCGCCTCCCGCAGGAGTTGGAAGGCGCGGCTGGCTTCGATCTCCCGGACCTCGGCCTCCGCGTCTCGCTCGGGCATGCGAAGAGCGTGGGCTAGGCGAAGACGCCCTCGCAGCGATACGCTAGTCGAGACCGTAGTCAGAAGCGCCATAGCCTAGCCGGCCACCGCCTCCGTGCGCCACGGCGGTTCCTTGCCCACCACGGCCTTGATGTACCTGAGGTCCGCGGCCGGCGCGACCTCGCGCCCCGTGGCCAGGGTGATGTCCGAGAAGCCCCGGGCGTGGATGCGGATGGAGACCTCGTGCCCTTTCACGCCCTCGCCTAGCTGTTCGTCGATGTAGATAGGGGAGGCTCGGCCGATTCGCTCCGCTTCCCTAAGGAACTCTGCCGGAGAAGAGAATGTCAAGAACCGCTTCCCGGCGCTCTCGGCCGCGAAGGTCCAAATCTGCCGTACGATAGGGTCGTCGTCGATTAAGACGGCGTCCCATCGCTCCCTGGTGCCCGAGGTCACTCGGATTGGGACGAGGCCGGCCAACCCCTTGGGAATCATGCGCGCGCCCATCTTCCGGCAGCCGTCGAGGATGCCCGCCTCCTCGTAGCGGCTGGTCACGAGGACGCTGCGCTCGCCGATGCCGAGCTCTGCCGCCAAGCTAAGGCCGGTTTCGCTGAAGCCTAGGAGCTCCTGGTCGATGAGGTAGAGCGCCGCGCCGGCCCGCCCCGTATCCTGGCGCACCCACGCCCGGATTTCCGCCGGCGTCGAGAAGTGCCGGACCTGAACGCGGTGGGCGCCGACCCACAGGCTGCCCAGCCTCCGCGCCCACACCTGATGGATGCTGGAGTCGTCATCGAGGATGACCACCGTCTCGCCGGGGTCGATGACCAGCTCCGAAACGAACCAGGCCGGTGGGAGGGCCTGCGGCAGGCTGATGGCTACAGTCGTCCCGCGGCCTTCCTTCGAGACAATCTCCAACCGCCCGCCCCAGGCCTCGGCGCAGGTCTTGGCGTGGTAGAGGCCCAGGCCCGAGCCGTTCGGCTTGCCGTGGCTCTCTCCTTTGGCGCCCAGCCTCGGCAGGAGGTCGGCGGGGATGCCGCGGCCGTCGTCTTTGACCCGCACCAGGATGGCGTCGGCCTGGGCGGCCACACTGACCAGAACCGTCCCCGTCCGGCCCTCCGGGATGGCCTCGACCGCGTTGTCGATGAGGTTGGAGACGGCGCGCTTGAACTCGACGGGCTCCACGCGCGCGAAGAGGCCGTAGGACGCCGCATCCCAGGGGGCGTCGATCTCCACGCCGATGCGCGGGCGGAACTTCACGCGCTTCTCCGTGATGAGCGGGTCGATGAGGCTAGACAGCAGGGAGGGGGAGGTCGCATCCGGCGCGGCCTCGGGAGCCTCGCCTGCGGGCGCCTCACGATGCTTCTCGAGCAAGGTATTGGCGATGTCGCGGATACGCCCCACGGCGCTCCGGACCACCAGGCGCTTGTCCTCCTGGATATGCGAGGCCTCGCCGACGATGGAATCCAACGCCACAAGGGGAGAGCGGATGTCGTGTGCCACCTGCGAGGCCAGCTCGGACAGGTTCTTTCGGACGGCGACGTCCATCCTGTGCTGGACCGCCTCCTCGTGGAAGCCCATCCGATAGACCTGCCACAGCTCCACGGGGATGTCCCGCCCCGCCTTCCCAGGCTCCGCGGTGGCGGTCAGGTTCACCACCCGGCCGAACTGCGTGGCGTAGTGGATGATTTGCTTAGAGAGCAGCTCGCCGACAAGCATGGCCACGTAGGAGCCTAGGGAGATGCCGAAGAAGACGATGCGGTAGGACCAGATGTCCCGCGAGGAGAGCAGCACGGCCACGATGAGGGAGGCGCTGATACCGCCCATGACTGTCATACGCTGCTGGACCACCAGGCTGCGCCCTTGGGCCGCGTGGGCCTCGGGCATGGAGGACTGGGGGGAGAGGTAGGCCGCCCCGGAGGAGCCCATCTGCCGCGCCACCACGACGAAGCCGTACCAGAAAGTGATGATGCCGCAGAGCCAGAGGAACTCGTACTCGCCGAAGGTGAAGGTGCCCTTGTTGAGCATGTAGGCCGAGATGCCGCCCCAGTTGCCGAGCTGGGAGATGATGCCGGCCAGGCCCAAGAAGGGGAACATCGTGTCGAGCGACATCAGCATGGTGACCGTGGCCAGGAAGAAGAAGACCGCGGCGAAGACCGAGTTGAGGCCGACCTCGAACAGGGTGATACTCCAGCCCTGTTCCTGGTAATGGCCGAGCACGAGCGGGAGCAGGATGCCGAAGATGGCCGGGACGATTAGGAGGGTGGGTAGCCAGATTGTGGCCAGGAGGCGGCTCTTGGCCAGCCGCTCCTTCATGTGTGTGTAGAACGCCAC
>SCTT01000333.1 GCA_004322435.1 bacterium | reverse complement strand
ATGGGTCTGGAGTTCAACGGGTCGGATTCCAACTCCGTGCTGGGCTCGACGGCCATCGGGAAGAGCCTCGGCGCGGCCTATTTGAACGCCTCCTCGCAGAACCTCTTCTCGGGCTGTTACTTGTACTCCCCGACCTCGACGGCCCTCGTGCTCCAATCCGGCTCGTCCGGAAACACCGTCCAGCAGACCCGCATGGTCTCGGACGCCTCGGCCGCCTACGGGCTCCATCTGACCACGGCGAGCGGCAACACGGTCACCGGCAGCCTCATCGAGAACACGACGGGCTACGGCGCCTTCCTGGGCGCCAAGGCCGACGGGAACCTCATCGACCTGACGACCATCACCGCTCGGACGGCCGGTTACTCCGCCCTCTACCTCGACAACGCCTCCACGAACACGGTCTCACGCTCCTTCCTCTATAACCTCTCGGGGACCGGGGTGACCTTCGGCTTCGCGTCGAGCTCGAACACCCTGACGCGGAGCACGGTCGTGGCCGCCGGGGCGACGGCGAAATCCTTCCACCTGTATTCCGCTCCGGACACCTTGGTCAACCAGTCCTGGCTGCTCGGCGCCGGCTACGGAGCCTACGTCGAGTTCGGGCAAAGGGCCCTCGTGACCCTCAGCACCGTCACGGGCTCAGGAGCGGTCCCCGCCTTCATGGTGGCGGGCTCCTCGGGGATCGTCGTGCGCGACTCCTACGTCTCCGGCCCCGACGCGCTCGACATCTTCACCGGGACCGGGACCGTCGGAGAGCGCACCCTCTTCAACGCGACCGGGGGGGCCGGCCGGGCCGTCCAGCTGCGCGGCGGCAGCGTCGGGCTGTCTCTCGCCTCCGCCGTCCTCCGCGCCGCCGGGGTGGGCCTGCGCGTCGAGCCGCCCGCCGCGGGCCCGCTCGCCGTCGACTCGATGACCGTGACGGCCTCCACCGGCATCCAGTTCTCGGGCGGCGTCCACGTCGCGACCCTCGCCGCGGTCACGTTCCCGGCCGCCGTCGCGGTCAACGTCGACGGGACCGCCCTCGGGGCCCTCTCGCGGGTCACGATGCTGGACTGGGCCGGCCCGCGCGGGGGAACGGCCTTCGAGAGCGACCCGCTGGGGGTCGTGGCCTGGCCCGCTCCCCCCAGCCAGGCCCGCTTCACCTCCGCGCCGCGGCGCCTGTTCCCGGGCACGACCACGGCGTCCCCCCTCGGCGACCCGGCCTCGAGCGCCGTCGACGTCGAACTCTTCGACGCCGACGGCACCGTGGCGGCTTCGACCTGGGCCTTCCACAGCCTGCTCGTCAACTCCTCCGACTCGCCGACGCTGCGGGCCGGCCTGGACCCTTCCCGTCCGGTCACCGCGGGCGGCGACTGGCCGCTCATCGGTCCCTCGGACTCCGCCCTGGCCGTGACCGTGGCCCCCGGCCAGACGCGGGCCCGCTTCTACGTCTGGGACACGGCCGTCGGGACCAAGACCCTCTCCGCGGTGATGGTGCGCCAGGACGGCCTCACGATGGCGACGGCGACGCAGGCCGTGGTCATCGAGACCGGCCTGCGCCCCGCGCCCTTCTTCGCCGTCTATTCGTCGAGCCTCTCCGCCGCCTGGGGCTCCGACTTCCCCTCCGGGACGCCGTACACGGCCCAAGCCTCGACGGCCGCCGACTTCTCCGGGGCCGTAGCGTCGTCCGCGACGCTGAACCTCTGGGCCGGCTTCGCCGGGTTGGCGGCGCAGACGACGTACTACGCGCGGATCGCCACCTCCCCCGCAGGGCCGTTCACGGCCCTAGGCAGCACCCGGACCCGCTTCGGCGACGTCGCCGGCTGCGCGACCTCCCTCTTCGTCGTCAAAGGCGGCGGCGGGGACTGCACCTCCATCGGCGCCTGCGTGGCCCTCGTCCCTTCGACGCCGCTGGCCGGGGATTTCTGCATCGCCGTGATGGATTCCGCCGTCTACTCGGAGCAGGTGACGTTCTCCAACAAGAACGCCAACGGCTTCCGCATCCGCCTCTGGGGCGCGGCGGGGGCACGCCCGACCGTCAATCCCCCCGCCGGCGCGAGCGCGGGCTTCCGCATCCTGACCGCCAGCGTGAGCGTCGCGGAATTCAATGTCGTCACCACGAACACCGTCACCTACGGCATTCTGGCCTCCTCCGCCCAGGTCGCCCTCTCGAGCATCGCGGTCGACAGCGGCGGCAAGATCGGCGGCGCGGGCGTCTTCCTGAGCAGCTGGACGACCCTCTCCTACGCTAGCGTCACGGTCCAGAACGCGGACGGCGTCCGGGTCACCGGCCTCGCGAACAGCATCCTGTATTCCACCGCATCGGTGGCGGCCTTCTCGCGGGCGGCGTTCTACCTGAACGGGGCCTCCTCGACGACCCTCCAGGACAGCGTCGGCACCGGCAATCCCGGCTACGGGGCGTTCCTGTACCATTCCCATCTCAACACCTTGCTCCGGAGCACCCTGCGCAAGCTCTCCGCTTCCGCCGGCGCGGCCGGCCTCTACCTCAACGACGCCTCCTCGAACACCGTCTCCGGCTGCTTCGTCTCGAACGCCGGCGGGACGGGGTTGGACATGGCCGTCTCGGCGCACCGCAACCTCGTCGAGCTCAGCACCATCACCGCCGCCGGCGCGGTCTACGACGCCCTGTCCCTGAGCCACGGGAACGGCAACCGCTTCTCCCGCCTCTACGTCCACAGCGCCGACGGGAACGCCGGGTCGCTGGCGTCCGGGAGCTCCGAGAGCGTCGTCGAGTTCAGCAGCTTCACCTCGCTCTACCCCGGGGCCCGGGCGCTGGGCACGAACGGCTCCTCGGAGACCCTCACCGGCAACATGCTCTACGCCCCGAATGGCACAGCCCTCGGCCTGTTCGGAAGCTCCATCACCGCGCGGCTGAACGCCGGCTTCACGGCGACCGGGTCCTATCCCGCGTTCTACGTGGCGGGCGGCGGCTACGTCACCGTCCGCGACAGCTCCTTCGAGAACTCGGCGGGCGACGGCGGCAAGCTCGAGCGCACGTCGTACGTGGACATCGCCCGGAGCACGGTGAGCGGGGCGGCCGGCGGAGCGGGCCTTAAGCTCGAAGGGGCCTCCTCCAATACCGTCACCGCCAGCCGCTTGGCGGCGCCGGGCGGCATCGGGCTGTCCGTGGGCTCCTACCTCGAGCTCTTCGACATGACGACCGTGACGGGCACGGGGAACTCCTTCGCGCTGCTGGACGTCGCCGCGTCGACCGGGTTCGCCGTCTCCGCCTCGGTCGACGTTACGCTGGCCTCGAGCACCTTGGTCGGCGACGCCTCCGGCACGGGGTTCTCTTTGGGGGCGGAGAACGCCGGGACGCTGTCCTTCTCGAGCCTGACCATCCGCGGGGCCGCCACCGCGCTGGGCTTCGCAGACGCAGTCATCGTCGCGACCATCACCGGGGTCTCCATCGACGCCTCGGCCCTCGTCAGCGCCGACGGCACCGCGCTGCGGGCGGGCTCGCGGATCACCGTCCGGGACGCCGCCGGCGCCCACGGCGGGAGCCTCTATGAGGCAGACCCCCTGGCCGCGGTGGACTGGGTCCCGGACGCGGCCCCCTTCGTCCCGCCGGCCGCCCCCGCGGCGCCCGTGGGCCTCGTCCTGGGCCCCTCCTCCATCACCTGGACCTGGGCCGCCGTGCCCGGGGCCGAGAGCTACCGGGTGCGCGCCTCCTCGGACCTGACCCTGTTCGACTCCCCAACGAGCAGCGAGTCCGTCCTGACCTCGCTGTCGCCGAACACCACCTATTCCGTCCGGGTCGCGGCCTTCGCCAAGTACGT
>SCTT01000332.1 GCA_004322435.1 bacterium | reverse complement strand
CAGCTCGCCGACGCGACGGCCCTGGCCGACGCGCAGGCGCGCTGCAGGCTGGCCTCGCGGGCCAGCTGGGCGCGCGCGTAGGCGAGCCGCGCGCCGAGCACCGCTTGGGCCTCGGCGAGGCGGGAGAGCTCGCGGGCCGAGGCGGCCCGGGCCGTCTGCGCGCGCCAGGTGCGCCTCAGGGCGCCCTGGTCCCACAGGGTCCAGGTCAGGGAGGGTCCGAGCGCGGTCGCACGGTGGTCGCCGAATGGCCGCGCGGGCTGGCCGGGGGCGGCCGGCAGGGCGGGCACCTCGGTCTGGTAGCGGTAGGAGCCTTCGAGGGTCAGGCGCGGCATGAGGGCTCCGAAGCGCGCGTCGGCCGCGTCGCCGGCGGCGGCGGCCTCCTCGGCCGCGGCCCGGGCGGGGAGGGAATGGGCCTTCGCGGCCTCTTCCACCGCCGTCAGGTCGAGCGACAGAGTCGGCACCGCCGCGCCGGCCGGGGCGGCCAGAAGGACGGCCAGGGCGGCGGAACCCCTCATCGGACCTTCCGGGGGGCCAGCCCCGCGAGGACCATGTCGGCGCGGACCTCGATGGCCTCATCCGAGAGCATCCGTTCCATCACTTCGCGCGACGGGCGTCCGCCCACGCGGCTCACCTTGTTGCGCTCGAGCGCCGTCACGGCCACGTTGGGCAGGCCCATCGTGCTCATCGCGAACATGCACAACAGGGGGGCGGGCTCGGGGCGTACGACACCCGCGGCGCGGCACTCCTCCATCAGGCGCAGCATGGACTCGAGGTGGCGGGGGAAGTTCTCGTGCGCGAAGGCGGACATCTCGGGGCTCCCCGACAAGAGCTCCCGGACCATCAGCGAGTAGAACACCCGGTTGCGGCGGGCGAAGTGGGCGTAGGCGACCAGGACGCGGCGCAGGCGCGCGCTCGGGGAGCCCGGGCCCTCGGCGGCCTCTTTAAAGGAGGCCAGGAAGTCCCCGTAGACCTCCGAGAGGACGCGCTCGAGGAAGGCCTGGCGGGTCTTGAAGTGGTAGTGGAACATTCCCGGGTTGACGCCGGCCCGACGGGCGACCTCGCGGATTTTGAGGCCCGCGAAGCCGTGCTGGGGCAAGAGCTCCAGGGCGGCGGCGATCAGCTTGCGGTCGAGGTTCTGGGAGGGGCGCCCCATAATTAGTCTCCTGACTAATTATACACAAGACTAATAATCTGTCAAGGGCCGGGAGGAACGGGCGGGTCGGCTAGCGCAGGACGGTCAGCGCGATGAAGGTCTTGTAGTGGTCCGGCGAGTACCACAGCCGCTCGCCGCCGCCGATGATCAGGCGCTCGGCGCCGCGGTGGCCCTGCGGCGGGCTGATGCGGAAGCGCTGCCCGCCCACGGTGATCTCATTGGGGCTGCCGGCGGGGGGGAGCACGGTGTACTCCCGGTAATAGCCCGCCGGCTGGGCGGGCAGTCGCCCCTCGCGGTTGGCGAAGACGACGCCGTCTTTGGGGAAGGGGAGCGGGCGCCCGTCGTAGACGCGGGCGACGATGTCGAGGAGGAGGCTTACGCGGCCCGAGTCGCTGAACTCGGGGGCGAGGCCGCGGCCCGGCGGGACGGCCTGGACGGACGCTTCCGGGACCGCGGGGGTCGCGGCGGCGACGGCCTCCTGCTGAGAGGACGGCAGCAGGGACTTGAGCGCGTCGAGGACGGAGGAGGATTTGGCGGCGGCGGGGAGGGCGGCGGCGAAAAAGAGCGCGGCTAAGGACCAACGGATGGAGCGGCTCTTCATCCCACCTCCGTGCGGCGCCGACCTCTCTATTTTAACCCCAAATCGCCGGAAATCCACCGGGCTCTGGCGTCCGCTCGCCGCCGCGGGTATCATGCCTCCGTGCCCCGCAAGCTGACCGCCCTCGTCTTGGGACTCCTCTTCGCCCAGCTGCCGAAGATGGTCCTCGGCACCGTCTTCGGGCAGACCCAGAACATCGTCGCCGAGCTCTTCCCGGGCTTCTATCCGTACGTGGTCGAGACGATGCCGGCCTTCGACCTCCTGACCGCCTACGCGATGGCCTTCGTCACCGGCTTCGCTTTCTGGGGCGGCACGGCCGAGTCCTGGCGCGCGTCGGGGGCCTGGGCCGCCTCGGGCTGCGTCGCGCTGATGGCCTTCGGCGGGGCGTACGAGCACCGGGTCTTCCTGGCGCTCGCCATCTTGGCCCGGGTCGCCGGGGCGTTCCACGGGGCCGGATGGGGCGAGCGGAACAAGGACGACCCGCGGGTCGAAGGCGTCCAGGCCTTCGTCTTCCGCATCAATCCCTTCCGCCTTAGCTGAGCCGGCCGAAAAATTGCTTCCCTGGCCGCATGGGCGACGCCGTCAGGCCTAGGCCGGGGAAGTCCCCGCTCGTCGCCGTCCTCGCGGCGCTCTTCCTCTATTTCCTGCCGGGGGCCGGCCACTTCTACGTCGGGGAGACCGCGCGCGGCGTCTGCTTCTTGCTGGGGACCTACGTCTGGGCGTTCGGGCTTTTGTACATCCATCTCGCCCTCGCGCCGGGTCTGCCGCGCTGGCTGTTGGCGCCGCCGCTCTTGGCCTGGTGGGCTTTCACGGTCTACGACGCGTACCGGTGCGCGCTGGCGTCCCCGCCCGAGGTCGAGGACGTCGCCCAGGCCGTCTCCGAGCAGGCGGGCGGCGGCCTCGTCCCGCTGCCCTCCTTCGACGCGGCGTCCCCGGCCCTGCGCCGGACCTGGGCCTTCACGCGCTGGGCGACGCTCGCCTCGGCGGCCGTCCTCGGCCTCGCGGTCCTGTTGCCGAGCGTGGTCTCGTCGGCGCTGGCCTTGAGGGCGGGGTCGTGGGGCTCCGCGGCCTGGGGCCTCCTCGTCGCGGCTGCGGCCGGCCTGTTCCTCTCCTGGCTCTTCGGGCGGGGGCGCCTCGTCTACGCGGCCGCCTGGGGAGCGGTGCCGCTGCCGGCCGAGGAGCTCCGTCGGGAGGCCCGGAGCTTCGCCTATTCGGCCGCCGGTCTGGCCGCGCTGTTCGTCTTCGGGGCCTTCGTGACCCAAGGGATCTGGCGGGACCTGGTGCGCCGGTCGCACGACGGGGAGACGAAGGGCCGGCTGGCGATGCTCCGGGACGCGGTGGGCCGGGCGCGCGAGGCCGAGTCGGGCCTCCCCCCGGGGGACGTCGGCGAGCTGACGCCGCGGTTCATCCCGAAAATCCCTCCCGCCAAGCTCTCGCGCTCGGCGTTCAGTTCCCTGCATCCCGAGTCCGACCGGGTGAAGGTCGGCGGCGCCGCCGATGACGCCGGGGGCTGGCTCTACGACCCCGAGGCGGGGACCGTGTCGGTCAACTGCACGCACTCCGACGGGAAGGGCGAAGCCTGGAACAAGTACTGAACGGGCAGGGACCATCGTCCCGGCGGATTGCCCCTACGGCCCATCTCCGGTCCCCGGCTCCGGCCTATAATCGCTGGGTCAGGAGGACGCCCATGCACTCTCTCGCACTCGCCGTGATGACGGTCTTCTCCGCAGGCAACGCCTCGGCCCTCACCTTCGATGAGGCCCTGGCGCGCCACCAGAGGTGGGAGAAGCATCCCTTCCAGCTGGTCGTCGACCCGCGCAAGTTCTACAACACCGAACCCGGCTACTCGTATCCCGAATACCACTATTCGCGCAAGCTCTCGGTCATCGGGGCCGACGGCGCCGAGAAGCCGGCGCCCTTGGCGATGGTCGACGCTCTGATCGAGGCCGAAATCGCGGTGATGGGCGACGCCGACGAGCGCTGCCGCGCCGCGGGGCAGTTCATCTCGGACGACCGCCTCAACGACACGATGATCTCAAACGGCATCGTGTTCGTCGAGGGGCGGACCGAGTACGACCGCGACCCGAGCGCCTCGAACGCCGGCGTTGCGGCCAAGAACGTGGCTCTGGCCCTGCCGCGGCTCTTGGGGAACCTCTACGGCGGCGCGGCCTACGTCGTGGACCGGCAGATGAACGGATACGAGACTCTGCGCGACGCCGACACGATGTTCAAGGCGGACCCGCTCGCGCAGCCTTACAAGGTCGCGCTCGGCGAGGGCACGCCGGGCTGGCAGCACGTCTACAAGGCCGGCGACGAATACGTGGCCAAGGCCTATGTCCTAAACGACCCGGCCGCGATGCGCAGCTTCATCCGGCTGTTCTACCGCAAGGGCGCCGGCTGCGCGGCCTACCGGGTCGGGGCCGACTGACTCTCGACCCCAAGGAGCGCTTCTCGGCCACCGTCGCCAACTACGACGCGCACCGGCCCTCCTACCCCGACGCCCTGCTGGACTGGGTGCTCGCGACCTCGGGCGTCCGCTCCGGGGAACGCGTCGTCGACGTCGGCTGCGGCACCGGCATCTCCGCCCGCCTCTTCGCCGCGCGCGGCCTCGACGTCGTCGGCGTCGAGCCCAACGACGCGATGCGCGCCGCCGCCGCGGCGCACGGCGGCGCGCGCTACGTCAAGGGCGACTCGGCCGCCACCGGCCTGCCGGCCGGGAGCGCCGCTCTCGTCGTCGCGGCCCAGGCCTTCCACTGGTTCGAGGTGGGCCCCACCCTGACGGAGTTCCGCCGCATCCTGAAGCCGGGCGGCTGGTGCGCCGCCTTCTGGAACGACCGCACGATGGACACCCCGTTTTTGCGCGGCTACGACGCGCTGCTGCGCGAGCACAGCACGGAGTACAAGCAGGTGCGCTCCAAGGCCGACACGCTCGAGGCCATCCGGACCTCGGCCGGCGTGCGCGACTGGACCGCGGCGCGCTTCCCCAACGCCCAGCCGATGGACCGCGAGGCCTTTCTGGGGCGCGTCTACTCGAGCTCCTACGTGGTCCACGGCGTAGCGCGTCCGGAGGAGTTCCGCGCGGCGGTCGAAGCCCTTTTCGACGCTCACGCCGTGGACGGGCGAGCCGAGTTCCGCTACCTGACCGAAGCCGCCTGCTGGCGGCTCTAGCCCAGCCGCGCCCGGTAGAAGGCGCCCACGCGCGCGTCGTACTCTGTGGTCGCGGCGGGGCGGCACTTGCCGTGGACGGCTCCCGGGACCACCCAGCAGTCCTTCGGGCCGCCGGCCCGGTCGTGCACGCGCCGGACGTCTTGGGGCGGCATCAGCTCGTCGCGCTCCCCGACGATGAAGAAGACCGGCGTCTTCGCCGCGCCGACGGCCTCCTCGGGGTCGTAGGAGTCGATGTCGGCGTGGCCGGAGCGCACGCGCAGCCAGCGCATCAAAAGCCACACGAGCGGGAAGTAGGGGACGCGGTAGTGGTTCCAGGCCCAGCGCCCGCCCACCAGCCGGTAGCGGGCGAACGGGCTCTCGAGGACGGCCGCGGCGACTTCCGGATGCCGGGCCAGCGCCTGGGCCGCGACCGCCGCGCCCATCGAGATCCCGAAGAGCGCGAGCGGGCCCGGCCGCTTCGCCTTGGCCCAGGCCAGCGCGGCCTCCAGGTCGACGAGCTCGAGCTTGCCCATCGTCACGGGGCTGGGCGCGCTCTCGCCGTGGCCGCGGAAGTCGAAATAGAAGAGGTTGTAGCCGCAATCCCGGTTGAGGAACAAAGTGTGCTCCAAAATCTCGCCCTTGTTGTCGCCCCAGCCGTGGCAGACGACCACCGTCTCGTCGCGCCCGCGGGGCGAGGCGAGGAACCAGCCGGAGAGGGCGTGCCCGTCGTCCGAGAGGAAGGCGACCTTCTCGTAGGCCGCGCCGAAGCGCTCGGGGAAGACCGTCATCGCGCTCATGAAGGGCGGCGAGAGCAGGAGGCCGGCGCCCCAATAGCTGACGGCCAGGGCCGCCAGGAGGAGGACCGCCGCGCCGAGGGCGAGAGCCGTCATCGGCGCAATTGTAGCCTATGCTATCCTTGGCCCGTGGATTTCGAGCTCACCGAGGCGATGACGGAGGTGCGGGACGCGGCGCGCGCGTTCGCCGAGAAGCGCCTCAAGCCCGGCGCCGCCGCCTGGGACGAGGACGAGGCGATGCCGCCGGAGGTCCTGGCGGAAGCCGGGCGCCTGGGCTTCTTCGGCCTTTCGGTGCCCGAGGAATTCGGCGGCGCGGGCCTCGACCCGCTGACGGTGTCGGCGGCGATGGAGGAGCTCGCGCGCGGCAGCGCCGCCTTCCAGGGCTGCGTCGGCGTGCATGGGTCTTTGGTCTGCACGGCGCTGGCCCGCTTCGGGACTCCCGAGCAGAAGCGCCGCTGGCTCCCGCGCCTGGCCTCGGGCGAGTGCATCGGGGCCTACAGCCTCTCGGAACCCTCCTCCGGCAGCGACGCGGGGTCGCTTAAGACCTCCGCCGTCCTCGACGGCGACTCCTTCGTCGTCACCGGGACC
Organism: bacterium; assembly: GCA_004322435.1. Classification (GTDB taxonomy): domain Bacteria; phylum Elusimicrobiota; class Elusimicrobia; order UBA1565; family UBA1565; genus SCTT01. The sequence goes on along the minus strand of SCTT01000332.1, from coordinate 2,970 downwards.
AAGAGCTGGGTCTCGAACGGCGGCCTCGCGGGCCTCTTTCTCGTCTTCGTGTCGACGAGCCCCGCCAGCGCGAGCCGGGGCATCTCCTGCCTCTTGGTCGAGAAGGGCCTGCCGGGCTTCACGTTGGGCAAGAAGGAGAAGAAGCTCGGCCTGCGCGCCTCGGACACGCGCGAGCTGGCGTTTTCGGCCTGCCGAGTCCCGCGCGCGGCTCTCTTGGGCTCCCTCAACGGCGGGTTCAAGATCGCGATGAGCCTGCTGGACGGCGGGCGCATCGGCATCGGCGCCCAGGCGGTCGGCATCGCCCAGGCCGCCTTCGAGGAGGCGGCGTCCTACGCCAAGGCGCGCCGCCAGTTCGGCAAGCCCATCGCGGAGTTCCAGCTCATCCAGGCCAAGATCGCGGACATGGCGATGAACATCGACGCGGCGCGGCTCCTGGTGCGCCGCGCGGCGGCCCGGCTCGCCGCGGGCGCCCGGTGCAGCAAGGAGGCGTCGATGGCGAAGCTCTTCGCCACCACCGCGGCCAACCGCGTCGTCTACGACGCGCTCCAGATCCACGGCGGCAACGGCTACGTGCGGGAGTACCCGGTCGAGCGGCTCTTCCGGGACGCCCGCGCCGGGGAGATCTACGAGGGCACCTCGGAGATCCAGCGCCTCATCATCGCCCGCGAAGCCCTGCGCGGCCGCTAGCCGGGACCGGCCGTTTGAGCCGACGCCGGGTGACATCCGACGCTTGAAGCGCGCGGGTCCGGGGCTATACTAAAGGTGAAGGGGGCCCCTTAAGGGCCTGGGGCCGGGAGGCGGTTATGCGCTCCTCTTGGAAGTTCCCTCCGCGGACGATCCTCGTCCCGCTGGACTTCTCTAACGACTCGTTGGCGGGGCTCGAAGCGGCCCGGCTGCTCGGCGAACGGTGGCGCTGCCACGTCGAGGTCATCCACGTGGACCAGGGGCCGCCGCCGGCGTTCAACCAGGGCATCGACCTGTGGACGACGGAGGCGCTGGCCGCGATGGGTCGCGACCTGCGGCACTGGCTCGAGCGCGCGGCGGCCCCGGTCGCCCACGCCTCGACGCACATCCTGACGGGCCCTCCGGCGGCCATCATCTCCCGGCTGGCGGCCGACGCGGCGGCGGACCTCGTGGTGCTCTCGCCCCGCCGCCGGCGCAGGCTGCCGCGCATCTTCTCGGGGTCGCTCTCCGAGACCTCGGTCCACGCGGCCAACGCCCCGGTGCTGACCGTCCGGACGCGTCCCGAGGCCGGCTGGCCGCGGCGCGTCCTCGCGCCGGTCAAGTGGGCGCCGTATGCGGACCGCTCGCTCCGGGCGGCCCGCGACTGGGCGGCCAGCCTGGACGCCGAGCTGGGGCTGCTGCACGTCTTCGAGGGCGGCGAGGAGGACGAGATGGAGCGCCGCGCCGTCGTCGAGCACGCGCTCAACGTCCTCGGCGAGCCTTCGCCGCGGGTCCGGTGGCACTGGGCGACGGGGCGCCCGTTCGACGAGATCCCGCGGGCGGCGGAGGCGGGCGGCTACGACCTCGTGGTGGTGGCCGAGCACGTGCGCGACGGCTGGAAGGACGCGGTGTTCGGCACGACGGCGGAGCGCGTGCTGCGGGCCTCGTCGGTGCCGGTCCTGTGCGTGCCGGGCGGGCCGGTCAAGGCGCGGGCGCACCGGCAGGCGGACGCCGGCATCGCGCGGGGGTACCCGGGGCTTTCCGGGGTCTGAGCGCGCGGGGGGCTTCCTTTTATAGGATGCGCGCATGGCGGAAGCGCGCAGGCCGGGTCGGCCGTTGGGGGGCGTGCACGGGCCTTTCTCCGGCTTCGAGCGGCTGTCGGTCCTCGACTTCACGAAGCTCCTGCCGGGCCCCTACGCCACCCAGATGCTGGCCGACCTCGGCTGCCGGGTGACGAAGGTGGAGTTGCCGCACTTCCCCGACGGGGCGCGGGATATGCCGCCGCTCGTCGACGGGGTCGGGTCCCTCTATTGGATGGTGAACCAGGGCAAGCGCGAGCTGCCGCTCGACTTCCGCAAGCCCGCGGGGCTCGCCGAGGCGCGCCGGCTCGTCGCCGAGGCGGACGTGCTCGTCGAGGGCTTCCGTCCGGGCCTGATGGACCGCGTGGGCCTGGGGGCCGAGGAAGCCCTGCGGCTCAACCCCCGGCTCATCTACTGCTCGCTCGTGGGCTATCCGACCGCGGGGCCGTGGCGGCGCAAGGCGGGCCACGACCTGAACTTCTTGGCGGTCAGCGGCTTCTTGGGGCTCTCGGCCCCGGGGCAGCGGCCGGCGATGCCGCCCACCCAGGTCGCCGACCTGACCGGGGCGATGGGGGCGGTGACGGCCATCCTCGCCGCCCTGCTCGAGCGGCACACGACCGGGAAGGGACGCCGCGTCGAGGTGTCGATGGCCGAGACGGCCCATTCTCTCCTGCCGGTGGCTTTGGGGGAGCTGCGGGCGCAGGGGACCGACCCCGGCGCAGGCGGCCGGTGGTGGGACGGCTCGCATCCCTTCTATCGCTTCTACCAGGCTTCCGACGGCGCCTGGCTCGCCGTCGCGGCCCTCGAGAGACCCTTCGCGCTGTCGCTCTTGGAGGCGTTGGGGCTGGGCGCCCTGGCCCCGCTCGCCGACGACCCCGCCGCCAACGCGGCTCGGCTGAGCGAGGCCCTCGAGGGCGCCTTCAAGGCCGCTCCCGCGGCGGCCTGGGCCGAGCGGCTGGCGGACAAGGACGTCTGCGTCACGCCGGTGAACCGCCTGCCGGAGGCGGGGCCGTTCCTCGAGCGTCTCAAGGACCCGACCGGCGGGTAGCCGGCTACGGGGCCGGTTCGCCGGAGAGCAGGCGCGAGATCTCCCGCAGCATCGTCGCGTTCTCTTCGGGGCGCACGGGCTTGCGCAGATGGAGCGCCGCTCCCAGCTGCTTGGTGACCGCGCGCTCCTGTTCGACGTAGGACGACGAGAGGACGGCGACCTGGACGCCGCCCAGCCCCG
>SCTT01000331.1 GCA_004322435.1 bacterium | reverse complement strand
CTGGTCCTTGAGCCTCATCGACACGGCCCGCGACGCTACCGCCGTGCGGGGGCTGGCGCTCGACGGGGCGGGGAAGGCCGTTCTGACGTATTACGACGGCACGAACGGAGACCTCCTCGTCGGACGGTTCAACGGGGCCGCCTGGGACACGGGGGCCGTGGACAGCTACGGCGACGTCGGGGCCTGGTCCGCCGTCGCGGTCCAGTCGGACGGGGCGCTCCTCGAGCTGCACTACGACGCGACGGCTGCCGACCTCAAGGCGGGGACCTGGAACGCCGGGGTCGTCGGGGCGCTGGACGGCAACCCGCGCGGCCGCGCCCAGGCCCCGGCCGCCTTCAGCGGCGTGGTCGGCTCCGCCTCGAGCATCCAGTGGACCTGGATCGATTCCGCCTCCGACGAGCTGGGCTGGCGCCTCTACGGCTCGGCGAACTCGACCGGCCCGTTCACCGTCGTGGCGGGGACGACGGCCCTCCCCGCCACGGCCGGCACGGGCACCCAGCGCCTCTACACGGAGACGGGCCTGACGGCCGGGACGACCTATTACCGGTACGCGGCCGCGGTCTCCTCCGGCGGGACCGTGACCTCGCCGATGGCGGCCCTGTTCCCGTTCAACACCACGGACACCGCGGCGCCGACCGCCCTCGACAACCAGGCGGGGGAGGTCGTCTGGCGCCGGGCCGCGGGCGCGCTGTACAACGTGGACTTCCAGGACACCGGCGGCTCGGCGCTGGCCAAGTTCCAGGTCAAGGCGTCCACGGTGCCGCTCGGGGCGGGTCCGGACGTGGCCCCGTACACCGACGTCGTCTTGAACATCTTGGCCGACACCTATACCGCCGACTGGGCCCTGCCGAGCTCCGTCTTCAACGCCATGCTCGACGGGGCGACCCACTACATCAGCGTGCGCGCGTACGACGGCGCCGGCAACGTGGGCGTCTCGAGCGACGTCTTCACGGTCTTGAAGGACACGACGCCGCCGGCCTTCGGCGACAACCAAAACGGGGACCTGACGCGCCGGGCGGCGGCGGGCACCCTCTACGACGTGGACGTCCGGGACCCGTCGAGCGGGCTCGAGCGCTTCCAGTACAGCGTGAGCACCACGGCCTCCGTGCCGGACGGCTCGGTGGTGGGCTGGACCGACGTCCCGCTGGGGGCGAGCACGACCGCCTTCCTCTCGGACTGGGCGGTGGCGTTCGCCTCCTTGGTGGGCGACGCCCCGAACTACGTGTCGGTGCGGGCTTGGGACCGCGCGGGTTCGACGGCCGCCCTGACGGACGCCTTCTTCGTCCTCAAAGACACCGGGGGCCCGAGCGTGGGCGTCACCGCGCCCGCCTCGGCGTTCCGCTCCGCCCTGACGGCGCTCTCCGGGACCGCCGCCGACCCCGGCGGGGTGGGAGGCGTGTCCGTGGCCGTCCAGACCGCGCCCCCGGCGGGGCTCTGGTTCGACGGCGCGGCGTTCACCGCGGGAGGCCCGTTCTGGCTGGGCGCGGCCGGGACCGCGACCTGGACCTTCGCGGGCGTGCCCGCCTGGACGGACGGCGGCTCGTTCAGGGTCGTCGCGCGCGCCACCGACACGCTGGGGAACCTTTCGGTGGCGTACTCGACGGCGGACTTCGCCTTCGACGTCACGGTCCCCACGGCCGGGGTCGCGGCCCCGGCGGACGGGAGCACGCTCTCCTCGCTCCCGAACTTGAGCGGGGCCGCCGGCGACCGCGGCGCCGGCCTGGCGCTCCTCGAGGTCCGGGTCCGGCGCCTCTCGGACGGGCTCTATTGGAGCTGGCCGACGGAAGCCTGGGGGGCGTCGGCCCTGTCCACGTCGCCGGCCGTCGCGGCGAACTGGACGCTGCCGGTCCCCGAGGCGCTGCGCGCTTCGTTGGCCTCGGGAGCGAGCTATTTCGTCTCGGTCCGGGCCGTCGACGCCGCGGTCCCGGCGAACTCCGGCAGCCTCGCGGTCGGGAGCACGTTCACCTGGACGGACGCGACGGCTCCCGCCGCCGTGACGAACCTGAGCGCCCTCACGGGGCCCTCCCCGGGCACGCTCCAGCTCTCCTGGACGGCCCCCGGCGACGACGGGGCGCTCGGCAACGTCCTCCTGGGGACCTATCGCATCCATTATTCGACCGACCCCGCCGCGGCGTTCTCGACCTCGGCCGCCCAGGTGGCCTTCTCGACTTCGGGGGTGAGCCCGGGGCTGCGGCAGGGCCGCCTCGTCACGGGCCTGACAGCCGGGGCGACGTACCACGTCCGCGTCTTCCTGGCCGACGACGCCGGCAACTGGTCGTCGTTGTCGAACGGCGCGACGGCCTACGCCGGCAACCAGCCCTTCAACAAGATCCTCGGCCATGTGATGAAGGTCTCGAGCGAGGGCGTGACGGCCGTCAAGATCGAGGCTTACGACGCTTCGGAGGTCCGGGTCTCGCAGACGTTCACTTTGGCCGACGGCAGCGGGACGTTCACGCTCGAGAACGTGCCCGACGGGGCGTTCAAGGTCCAGGCGAGCTGGACGGCCGACGACGTCACGAGCTCGGTGTGGCTCGACGGCGTCGCGGTCGGCTCTTACGACGTCGATTTCATGTTGGAAATCAATTACACTCTGTCCACTTTGACGGGAACCCTGGCGTCGCTTTCGGCGCAGTCGGCTCACCCGGCCGGCTTCCTGGTCAGGGCCGCGGAAGGCGGCTTCTCGGACGCCCGGGTGGACCTCCTCCGACGCGGATTCCCGGTCGCCCAGGTCCGCCCCGACCCCACCGGGCGCTGGTCCATCCCGAACCTGCTGCCGGGCAAGTATTCCGTGCGGGCCTTCAACGGCCTCGAGTACACCGACCCCCAGGACGTCGAGCTCGGCGAGGGGGAGACGCGCGAGGTCGTCTTCGTCTTCGACCCGCTGCCCGAGGCCTCCGTGTTCGCCTTCCCGAACCCGGCGCGCTCGAAGACGACGTTCCGGTTCGTCTCCGCCCTGCCGGGCCTCGAGGCCCAGGTCACCGTCTTCGACATCGCGGGGACGCTGGTCAAGGAGATCCCCGGCTCGGCCTTCGTCGCGAAGGCCGGCGGCGTCTACCACGCGGACTGGGACCTCACCAACGAGGACGGGGAGTCGGTGGCCTCGGGCGTCTACCTCTTCATGGTCAAGGTGAAGGGGAACAACGGGCAGTCGGGCAAAGTCGTCAAAAAGCTGGCGGTGGTCCGGTGACGCGAAACAGAAACTTCGCATCCATCTGCTATCCCTTCCTTAATATGTCGCCCTTGGCGGGGTTTTTGGCGTTCGTCCTAGGGGTCCCCTCGGCGCAGGCGGGGCTGCTCTCCGCCTCCGGCGTCTTCCTGAAAGACGGGTCCGGGGCGTCCCGAGCCACCTACTCGAACAGCGAGCGCCTGTCGATGACGGCCCGCCTCAACAACGCCGTGGCCTCCGTCAACCGCGTGCAGTTCAAGTTCCGCATCCTGAACCCCGTCGGGGCGGAGGTCTTCGTCCACACGGGCAACTCCGTCCCCGGCAGCGCGGGCAACTCGGCGAGCCAGGTCTCGGGCATCCCCATCGCGAAGTTCTTCACGGGGCCGGGCATCTACACGTTCCTGGCCGACGCCACCCTCGACGGGCAGACGGTCTCGCAGAGCGCGCAGTTCACGGTCTCCTCCCCGAACATCATCATGGTGTATCCTCCGAACGGGGCGCGCGACGTCTCCGACAAGCCGCTCTCCCTGAGGTGGGTGTCGAGCGGGGCGGCCAAGTACCGGGTCACCGTCGGCGACAACGCCTCGCTCTATAACTCGGTCTTCAGCGGGCTGACGGCGGGTGGGGAGAACTTCCTCAACTATCCGGAGAACCCGGCCGACCAGCGCGCGAACCTGGCCTCGGGGCAGGTCTACTACTGGAAGGTCGAGGGCCTCGACAACGACGGCAACGTCGTAGCGCGCAGCGAGGTCCCGTTCAACTTCACCGCGCGCACCGCCTCCCTGACCCGGGACATGGCGGTGGCGACCCTGGAGACCACGGGGCTCGTCGGGGCGGAGGTCTTTTTCCGGGTCCAGGTCCGCAACCAGGGCGGCACGAGCGAGGCGAACGTCCCGCTGCGCCTGAGCTTGGGCGGGCTGCCGGCCTCGGGATCTCCGATCTCATTGCCGCAGCTGAGCGCCGGAGACATCAAGGAATACTCCTTCAGCGCCCCTATCCCGATGGACCAGGCCCAGAGCCTCGCCATCGCCTGCGTCGAGTTCTTCGACGACAACGTCCCCAACAACTGCAAGAGCCTCCAGGTCCAGCGCCCCGCGACCGGCTCGGGCTCCGGCTTCGGGCCGGCGCGTCCGTTGACGAAGGAGGAACTCTGGCAGGCCCTGCAGCAGAAGCTCATCGAGCAGGGGCTGGACCTCGCGGGCTACGACATCGAGTCGATGAGCCAGCTCTCCACCGAGGACATGGCCGCTCTGCTCGCCGAACTCTCGAAGGGCCAGGTGACCATCGGCGTCTCGGGCCCGCCCGTGGACGGGGCCCCTCCCATCGCCTACGTGCCGCCCCCGCTGACGGGCGGGGGGGGCACGGACTGGGAGCACGACCCCAACGGCGGCGGCTTCACGGCCCCGTTGGACCTCCCCGGCGCCGGGACGGACGAGACCTTGGCGGCGAGTTCCGGCCCGGGGTCGTCGGGCCCCGGCGCGTCCGCGGGCTCGCTGGACTCCCAGAAGCTGTGGAGCACGCTGGACGAGCAGCTGCGGGCCCGCGGCCTGGACCTCAGGGAATACGACATCACGGACTTAGACGAGCAGCTCTCCGCGGAAGACCAGCAGGCCTTCTACGACGCGCTCGAGAGCGGCGACATCGACATGAAGGTGACGGGCCCGCCGCCCGGCCAGGGGATGGCCGGCGGCGGAGGGTCCGCGGACACGGGCCCTACCGAGCCCCTGCCGCAGTTCGCGGAGCCGGTGACCTTCGAGGAGCCCGCGGCCTACGAGGCCGCGGCGAGCACCGCGGCGGCGGGGAGCGCGGGGGCGCCCAAGGCCGCCGCCCCGGCCGTCCGGACGTCCGCGCGCGGCTTCTCGGGCCAGACGGTGGAGAATTTCGGGAAAAGGGGTCTTAATACCGTGATGCGGGACGCCAAGGAGTTCGCCAAGCTTTGGAAGCGCATGAGCAACGGCAAGGCGCCCGAGATCGACTTCGGCGCCGACATGGTGGTGGTCGTCGTGGCCGGGACGAAGCGGGGGGCCGAGCGCGTGGAGTTCGAGCGGGTCGCGGAGGCGCCGGACGGGCTCAAGGTCGTCTACCGCGCGTCGGGCAAGGGCGCGCTCAAAGGCACGGCCCCGTTCGCGGCGGTGGTCATCCGGCAGTCGAATCTCAAGGCCGAGTTCAAGGATGCGGAGGAGGGACGATGAGGATCGAAGACGCAGGGAAGCGGTTTCTAGGGGCGGGCGTGCTGGCCGCCCTGGGGACCGCGCTGATCGCGGGGCAGATCGGAAGAGC
>SCTT01000035.1 GCA_004322435.1 bacterium | reverse complement strand
AGCGGTGCCGGGCCCCTACGTGAATGTCTACCGCGACGAGCGCGTCACATTTCAAGTGCGCCGCGATCGAATCAAGAGTGTTGGAGAGGGAGTCTACAGGGTCTGGCTGCGCTGGCTCTGGGCCAAGCCGCCCGCCACCAGCAGCCCCCGGGCGGGGGCGGGGCTTCCGGGCGCCTCGGGCAGGGCCGAGAGCAGCGTCCAGGTGTCCTCCGCGTCCGGGTCGAAGATGGTCTTCCCCGCGCGCGCGTCGGCGAGATGCCGGGTGAAGCGCGCGGGGTCGAGTTGGGAGGCCCTCTCGAGGTCGGCGATCAGCTTGTCCCGGCGGCCGAGGCCCTCGTACGCGAACGCGCGCATCGCGTAGGCCGAAGCGAGGGCGTTCCGGAGCTCTTCGGTGTCCTCACCGGCCGCCCGGCGCGCCTCGAGCAGGTTGATGGCCCGGCTCAGGGCCTTCTCGGCCTCCGCGAACTTGCGCTGGTGGAGCTGCGCCCAGCCCATCGCCTTCCAAGCCTCGGCGTTCTCCGGGTCCAAGCGCACCGCCTCGCGCGCCGCCGCCTCGGCCTCGGCGAAGCGCCGGACGCCGTTGAGCAGGTTCGCCTTGTAGAGGCGGGCTTCGGCGTTCCAGGGCTGGAGCTTGATCATCGCGTCGGCCTCGGCCAGCGCGCCGGCGCGGTCGCCGCGGGCCGCTTTGGTTCCCGCGATGCGGCTGAGCTCGGCGAAGCGGGAGGCGCCGTTGTCGGGCGCCTCGGTGCGCATCAGCTCCGGGATGCCGAACTGCACGGGCGACTCCGCCGGCGCTTGGGCCGCCGTCCCCGCCTGGGCGAGCAGCGCGTCGCCGCTGTCCGAGCGCCCCTGGCCGGAGGCCTGCTCCTCCTCTTTGACGCCCTTGAACTTCCCGCGGTAGCTCCCCTCCCCGAACCCGCCCTTGACCTCCTTGCCGACGCCGATGTCGGGGATGGTCAGGTCGTAGCGGCTCTTGCCCTTGGTCGGCGGGGCGGGGGGCGCCTTGGTCTCCGGCGGCAGCGGCTTGGGCGTCTCGACCTTGAGCACGGGAGGAGCCGGGGGCAAAGGCGCGGGAGGCGGAGTGGGCTGCGGCGGAGGCGCCGGCGGGGGCGTCGGCGGGGGCGCCGGCTTCGGCGGCGGGGGCGGAGGAGGAGGCGGGGGCGGCGGCGGAGGCACCGGCTTCGGCGGCGGAGGCGGAGGCGGCAACGGCGCCGGCGGCGGAGGCGGCGGAGGAGGAGCCGGCGTCGGCGCGGGCGGCGGGGGAGGAGGCGGCGGGGGCGGCGGAGGCGACTGCGGCGGCGGGTTCGAGCTTCCGCCGCCGCCGCCGCCGCAGTTGGCCCCGCACAGGAGGAACGGCAAAACGGCCAGCACGGCGAAGCTGAGCTTCGTCGGCAGGCGGGAGCGGCAGGCCGGGTGGGACAGAAGGCCTCCACGGGCGGGAGGGGGAGGCCCGTGAACCCAGGATTGGGCTAGGAGCTGGCTTTTGTCAAGGGGCCCCGCCGCGCGCACAAGAGGGCCACGACGACGAGCGCCAAGGCCAAGAATTGGGAATGCGCCAGGCCCCAGACCAGCCGGTCCGCGTCGTCGTCGCGCAGGAACTGGACGCCGAAGCGGATGGCGCTGACGCCGCCCAGATACAGCCAGAACACGTCTCCCCCGCGCCGCGGGCCGGCGGCGAGGCGGCGATGGAGCAGGAAGGCCAGAGACAGGTCCAAGGCGGACTCGTAGAGCTGGGCCGGATGCAGCGGGACGCCGCGCGGCGCCGGGCCGTGAGAGTAGACGACGGCCCAAGGAAGGCCCGTCGCGCGGCCGTAGCAGCAGCCGGCCGCGAAGCAGCCGACGCGGGTGATGGCGTGCGCCAGAGCGGCCCCCGGAGCGAAGGCGTCCAGGAGCCTCGAAATCGGGACGCCCCGGCGCCGGCCGTAGAGCAGGAAGGCCGTCAGGCCTCCCAGCATGCCGCCCTGGATGGAGGTTCCCCGCGGGTCCCCTCCGACGGCCAGTTGAAAATAGAGCCACGCCCCGAGGATCCCCAGCACGATGGCCCACGGCCAGACGCCCCACACGTCCTCGACGTCGGCCCCGGCGCGGGGAGCCTCGCGCAGCGCGGTCCAGAACGCCGCCCCGGCGCCGAGGAAGGCGGAGAAGGCCCAAGGGTCCGGAGTCATCGGGGCAGTGTGACCCATCGCGCCTCCCCCTTTCAAGGGCCCGCCCGCTTCTTTGCTTCAATCCTTCCGTGACCCGTGCGGACATCCTTAAGAACGCCGCCCGCCTGGCCTTCGCCGCCGCAGCCCTGGCCGTCGCCCGCTCGGCCGCCGGCCCCGGCGCGCACGCGGCCGAGGCGGGGCTGTGGTCCAAGTCCTTGGCGGCCTACAACCGCCTCGACAACCCCGAGGCCCTGGCCGCCGTCCGGGAGCTGTTGGCGCGCGAGCCCGACAACCCGCTCTACCGCCGCCATGAGGCCGCCGTCCTGTTCCAGCTGGGCGACTATGCGGGCTCCGCCGCCTCGGCCGAACGCTTCCTGCGCACGGCCCCGGAGCCCAGCCAGGCCTGCCCCCTCGTCGCCAACGCCTACCGGCGCCTGGGCGACGCCCCGCGCTTTTTGG
>SCTT01000330.1 GCA_004322435.1 bacterium | reverse complement strand
GACCATGTCGAGCCAGCCGTCGAGGTCGAGGTCTCCGACCCCGGCGCCCCAGCCGAAGCGGCCCTCGTTGAGCGCCCCGCGCACCGTCGCCTCGTCCCGGAACTCGGGGACGCCTTCCTTCCCCGGTCCGAGCATCCACAGCAGGCTCCCCTCGGCCTGCAGAGGCATATGGACGTTCGAGACGTGCACGTCCAGCCAGCCGTTGCGGTCGAAGTCGCCCAGCGAGGCGTTCATGCCCTTGTAGGTGTCCTTGCCGACGGAGCCGAACATCCGCCCTTCGATGCGCTCGAAGCGCCGGCCCCCCCGCCCGTCGGGCCGGTTCAGATAGACGTCGTCCGGGCCGAAGTCGCTGGCCAGATAGAGGTCCGGCCAACCGTCGCGGTCGAGGTCCCCGGCGGCGGCGGAGATGGTCCAATGGGTCTCGGGGAGGCCCAGCGCGGCGGCGTCCAAAGGCTCGAAGCGCCCGCCGCCGACGTTCCGGTACAGCAGGTTGCGCCCGCCGTTGGCCGAGCGGTTCCACGACTCGTGCATGAACGGGAACATGCGCCGGTCGCCGGGGTGTTCGGCGCCAGGGAGGCGGAAGATGTTGAGCTCCCGCGGCGGGTCGTAGCGGCGCAGTTGCGTATCCAGGACGTTGCCGATGAGGAGGTCCGGCCGGCCGTCGCGGTCGAAGTCCAGCACCGTCGCGGTCACGCTGACCGTATAGCTCTGCGGCCCGGACGGCAGGGGCGTCTCGAGGTAGCCGGGCTTCCCGGTCTCCCGCAGCGTGTTCCGGAACAGGCGCGTTCGGCCGAAGGCGACCGTGACGAGCAGGTCCTGGTCGCCGTCCCCGTCCGAGTCGAAGAACACGGGGTCCGCGGCCAAGCCCTGGCCCGCCGGGTCCGCGGCCAGCGCGGAGAAGGCGGGGACGGGGACGCGCTCAAAGCGCAGGCCGCCGGCGTTGCGCAGGAGGACCAGCCGGTCGGCGGCGGACTTAAGCGGCTGGGTCAAGACGAGGTCCAGGCGCCCGTCGCCGTCGAAGTCGCCGGCCGCCGCCGCGTCTCCCACCGAGAGAACCCACTTGGCCACGTGGGCGACGCGCGGGTCCACGAGGCGCAGCGCCTCGCCGTCGACCACGGCGCCCAGCCCGGATTCCGACGCGGGGACCGGCGCGAGGCGGAAGGCGGGCTTGCGGGCCGCGAGCTTCGGGGCGAGAACCCCGCGCCAGGCTCCGGCGGCCGTCAGCGCCACCGCCCCCAGGACGGCGGCCGCGCGCAGCGTATGAAGCGGCACTCGGAGGCCGTCGCGGCGGACCCGCGTCCCGTGAAGCCACAAGAAGCGCGCCGCGGCGACGAAGAACGCCGCGTAGTAGAAGGTGTAGAGGCTCGAGCGGATGTGGAGCAGCAGGTCGACGAGCACGATGGCCGCCGCGACGCCGACCTGTTGGCGCGGGGACTTGGGCGAGGTCGCCGGGTCGGTGATCATGTAGAAGGCGAACAGGAAGAACGGGGCCGACGTGAGCGTCCCAAAGAGGAGGGTCTCGGGCGGCAGGTGCCAGCGCATGATGGAGGCGCGGAGGAGGATCTGGAGGACGTAGAAGCCCAGGAAGGACCCGACGAGCCAGCCGCGGCCCACGCGGAACACGAACAACGAGAGCGCGGCCATCACCAGGAAGGCCGTGAGGGCCAGGCTCCCTCCCCACTGGTAGGCGGGAGCGGTGCTGATGAGCTCGCCGCTCAACGCCAACGAGGCGACGACCCCGAAAAGCGACGGGTTGAAGTGGTGGCGTCCGTCCACCGTGAAGAGGTATTTGGAGCCGACGGTGTAGAAGACGGGCAAGAACAGCAGCCAGGGCGTGTGGGAGTAGTTGAGGAGGAGCGCCAACGAGAGGCCCGAGATGTAGGCGGAGAGCGGCAGGACCCAGACGCCGCGGAGGACCCGGGTCAGGAAGGCGTCGAGGGCGCAGCAGGCGGCCACGGTGAGGCCGATCTGGAGAGGCGAACGGTTGAAGCTCAGGAACGTGACGCCCAGCGCGCAGTAGAGGGTCAAGAGCGCCGCGAACGGCCAGCGCGGGTCGAGCCCGACCCGGGGGGCGTCGGCGGCGACCGGTCCGGCCGGGGCCTTGCTCGTCATGAGAAGAGGAGTCCCGCGAGCGCCCCGTAGCCCGCCAGCGACGCCGCCCAGCTGGCCCGGTTCACCCGCTTGAACCGCTCGTCGTCGGAAGCGAAATAGATGCCGGTCTTGGGGTCGGCGAGCAGGCTGAAGGCCTTGGCCATGCCCGCCTCGACGACGAGGACGGCGGTGTAGAGCCAGAGGAAGGCCGCGGCGCGGGCGTCGCCGGGGGCCGGCGCGGGCATCGCGGCGCGCAGCAGCCCGGCAAGCGCCAGCGTGAAGAAGTCGTGCGAGATGCCGTAGACGCACTTCCACGTGATGGTCACGTAGATGAGGTAGAGCTCGATGACCGCGCGCAGGACGAAGGAGAGCAGGAGCCAGCCCCACAGCGCCCGCATCCCGGGCGAGAGCGCCCCGTCGCGCCAGAGCACCGCCGGGAGGCCGAAGAAGACCGTGAGCGTGAGGTTGAGCCACAGCACCTTCGGCAGGGAGATGGGGCCGCCGACGACGCCGCCCCGGTTCTGGCGCCAGCCGAAGAGGGCCGTCGTCGCCGCGAATCCGCCCGCGGTCCAGAGCGCGGCCTGGCCCATCAGAAGCGGATCTCCACCGGCTTGGCCGTCACCGGCTCGGGCGGGGCCTCGCCCCGCGCCTTGGCCGCGCGCAGGGCCGCGATGTGGGGGCCCAAGAGGTCGATGTCCAAGTGCGTGAAGCGCGGTCCGCCGAAGCGCGCGATGTTGTCGGCCTGGGCCTTGATGACCTCCACGTCCTGCGCGATGATGACGCGGCAGAGGGGTTCGAAGAAGAGGCGGACCAAAGCGCCCACGGAGCCGAAGCGGTAGGTGATCGCGGTGTAGACGCGGCAATGCCGCTCGTCTTCCGTCGGCGTGCACCACGAGGTGATGATGAAGTGCCGGTCGGGGCCGAACGAGTAGTCCACGCGGCTCATCGCGGGCATCAGGAAACGGTCGGTGTGCTTGAGCTCTCTGCCCTTCGGGAAGAGCAGGCGCGAGACGACGCTCTCCGAGATGGGCTCGTCCTGGAAGACCGCCTCGACCGAGTCCGCCCGCCGGGAGACCACGGCCTCGAGGGGCCGGGGGTCGCTCGTGCGGAACCAGCCGCGGTGCACGTAGACCGTGTGCGGGCAGTCGAGGAAGTTCTCGAGGCAGGCCTCGACGGTGCCCGCGAAGGCGTTGCGCATCGTGAAGGTCGTCCAGCCGGGCTCGCCCTTGTGGGCGAAGGACGGAGGCTCCGCCGGGGGCTGGCCGGCGCCGGGGTAGACCCAGACGTAGCCCTGGGCCTCTGCGCAGGGATACGAACGCACGCACGCGCGCCGCGGGAGCGGCGCCCCCTCGCCGAGCGCCGGGACCGAGACGCAGGAGCCGCTGCCGGCGTAGCGCCAGCCGTGGTAGCGGCAGCGCAAAGTCCCGGACTCGACGGTCCCTTCCGAAAGGGCGATGTTGCGGTGCGCGCAGCGGTCTTCGAGGGCGGCCGGGCGGCCGTCGGCGCCGCGGAAGAGGACCAGGCGGTCCCCTAAGACGGTCCGAGGCAGGGGTTTGGACCCCAGCTCCGACGACTCGGCGGCGATGTACCAATACTCCTTAAGCGACATCGGTCCGGAATTGTATCACGACTTTAGAGAAGGAATATGGGCCTGTTATAAGGAAAGCAGGCCCGGAAGACCCAGGGCGAAACCCTCTTTGTAAAGGCGCTTGGCCAGGCCCTTGGTGTTGGCCTCCGAGACCTCGGTCAGGCAGACCAGTTCGTCGCCTTTGGCGTAGCCGGGATTGCGCTCCAGAAAGAAGCGGACGCGGGGGTCGTCTTTGCGCCCCGCGGGGATCTCGGCCAAGGCCGAAGTGAGGTTGCCCTTGGCCTCCTTGAACCGGAGCAGGCCCTTCTTCGCGCTGTAGGCACGGCCGAACTTGGCCTTCGCGAACGCGTCGAGCAGGGCCTGCTTCTTGGGCGGGGTCGGGGTCTCGTGCCGCGGCCAATATTCGGTGAAGAACAGGGGCAGGTACAGGTAGGTGCGGTAGCCCTTGCAGATGAGGAGCCAGTAGAGCGGCGTGTCCGGCCGCTGCGACTTGAGCGCGCCGGCCAGGAGGCACCAGGCCTTCACGAGGCCCTGCTCCCCCCACGCCTCCTTGTCGATGACGGTGTCCCCGGAGAAGAGGACGCGCATCTCGTGCCCCCCCGGCTCGGCGCGCAGGACCTTTTGCGTGGAGAATCCCGCGACGGGCCCCCCCCTGCCGCGGCGCAGGAGGATGACGAAGTCCTTCTCGGCGAAGTCGGAGGAGAACAGCTCCCAGGGGACGTTGTCGTAGTGGCGGGAGAAGAGCGCGTGCAGCTCGCGCCGCTCCGCCTCGCTCAGGCCCCGGGCGGCGGCCACCTCGGCGACGAGCTCGGCCACCTACTTGCCCTTGAGCTTCCGGTAGAGCCCGAGCTTCTGCGTCAGCGGGTCGCTCGGATGCAGGAAGAAGCGCATCTTGCCGTTGTGCGGGACCGCCTGCAGGCTCGTCTTCTCGAGGAGCTCGGCCTGGGTCATCCCGCTCGCCTCGGCCAGGGCCTTGGCCTCATCCTCGCTGATCTCGAGCGCGCCGGCCTTCACCATCCCGTCGATGACCCCGGTGGCCGCGCGGTCGGCCGGGCCGCGCGGAGCGCTGGAAGCGCCGGGCGGCGTGACGTCCTTGCCTGGGGGAAGCTCGCCGGGCCGCGCCTTCGGCGGGTCGGGACGGCTCACGGGGGCGGGCAGGGGCTTGACCGGCTGCGGGGGCGGCAGGCCGTCGGCCGGCGGGCGCACGGTGCCGGTGGGGCGCCCGTCGGTGTTGCGCCAGTAGACGGCCTTGCGCGCGCGGGCGGCCAGATAGAGGTCGACGCCGTCGTCCGTGAGGGCGCCCTCGTCGGTGAACAGGCGCTTGCCGGAGAGGTCCTTGAGCGTGAACACGAACTTCGCCTCGGCCCCCTTGCTCTCGAAGTACTCGCGCGCCTCCTGCGAGAGGATGAAGAGCCAGCGCTCGAAGCCGGCCACCGTGAGATACGGCTTCTTATAGCCCTTCCCCGTCTCGACCTCGGAGATCGCGCCGGACAAAGAGCCGGTCCGGTCGCGGATGAACTGGAGCGCCCCCAGCTGCTCGGCCCGGCGCAGGCGCCGGAGGAGGGCGGCTTCCTCGGGGGTCCAGGCGGCCGCGTCCTTGGCGACGATGCCGCGCGCCTTGAGTTCGACGAGGCCCGAGTCCGAGGCGGCGACCGACGTCGCCAGGAGGAGCAGCGCGCACAGGGCCTTCATCGGCGCTATGATATCAAAGCGATGCGGCGCGTCCTCTTCCTCCTCCACGGCGTCGGCGAGCACGGCGCGGGCTGGGCGCGCAAGCCCGGCGGCCCGGCCGCGGTCCTCGTCGAGGCCTCCGCGGCCTTCGCGGCCTTCCGGGCCTCCCCCCTCGAGGAGAGGGCGGCGCTCGTGCCCCTCGCCTACGACGACCTCTTAGACGAGGCCGCCGCGCGCTGGCGGAAGTCCGCCGCCGACGGCGCGCGCCGCGCCGCGGGCAAGGCCGAGGAGCTCGCGAAGGAGGCCGGCGGGTTTTTGCGCCGCGCGCCCTGGCTGGCCCAGGCCGCCGACGCCCTGGAAGCCGGAGCCGCCCGCCTCCGGCCCCTGGCCGAAGGCATCCGGGAAGCGCCGTCTTTGGCGGAGCTGGCCGCCGCCCTGCCCGCCGTCGAGGCGGCCTGGCCCGACCACGCCTCCGACGTCGCGGCTTGGCGGGCGGACTCGCTGTGCCGCTCGGAGGTCCGCGCCCGCATCGCCGACGAGGTCCGGCGCGCCCTGGCTCCCCGGGCGGGCGAGGAGCTCTCCGCGGTCTTCGCCGCCCACAGCCTGGGCACCGCCGTCGCCCACGACGCGCTCGACGACCTGGGCCGCCGCTGGCTCGCCTCCGACGGCCCCGCCTCGCCGGCGCGCTGGCGCTGGGACGCCGTGTTCATGCTGGCGGACGTCAGCCGCTTGCTCGCGGTCGGGGGCCCCGAGTCCCTCGTCAAGGCGGGCCCCGACGCCGACCCCGGCAGCTGGGCGCGCCGCCTCTTCGAGGTGCGCCACGCCTGGGACCCCATCGACCGGGTGGTCCCGAAGGCCGACCCGGCGGCCCGCCCGTCGACGCGCATCGAGGTCTCGCACGCCTGGCGCGCGAACGTCCACTCCTTCGGGCACTACCTCGAGCATCCGGCCGTCCACGTGCCGCTCCTGCGCGCGCTCTGCGGCGAGGAGACGGTGACGCCCGCCGAGGAGGCGGCCGCCCTCGCCTTGGCGGCCAACCGGGTCTCCGTGGTCTCCGAATCCAAGGAGTCCCTCCAAAGCCAGCTCGAGGCGGGCGTCCGGCGCGTGAAAGGGCTGTTCGTGAAGGACTAGAATACACCCATGCCCCCCCGCTCCTACGAATTCACGTGCAAGTCCTGCGGCAAGACGGTGACCGAGTCCTCCGAATCCGAGGTCTGCTCGAACTGCGCCGCGAGCCCGATGGGGGCCGCCCCGGCGCGGCCCGCCGCGCCGCCCCCGCCTCCGGTGCAGAAGGTCGCGGCCCCGGGAACGAGCGCCCCGAAGAAGCCCGGCTTCACCATCACCATCAAGCCCAAGTGCGATTTCTGCGGCGGCAAGGGCACCGTGGGCTCCCAGCCGTGCCCCAAGTGCGGCGTGAAGAAATGACCGCCGCCCCCGACGCGCGGCGGGCGCTCGCCATCCTCGAGGCCGTCCTCACCCAGCCGACCGCCCCCTTCTTCGAGCGCCGCGTGCGCGCCGCGCTGGCCGCCGCCCTCGACGAGGCCGGGGTCCCCTGGAGCGTGGACCGGGCCGGCAACCTCCTTGCGCGCTACAAGCGGGGCGCCGCGAAGCCGCTCGTGCTGACCGCCCACATGGACCATCCCGGCTTCGAGGTCCTCTCGGTGAAGGGGCGGACCGCCGAGGCGCGTTGGAACGGTCAGGTGCCGACCTTCGTCTTAAAAGGCCTGCGGCTCGCCCTCTACGACGGCCGCACGTCCTCGCGCCGCGGCACCGCCGTGGTGACGCGCGGCGACGGCCGCAAGCCGGGGCTGGTGCGGGGCAAGCCCCACAACCTGCTGACCTTGACCGTCCCCCCCGGGACGGCCGCCGGCGACTTCGGCCACGCCGACCTGACCCTCTTTAAGCGGCGGGCGGGGCTCATCCACTCGAAGGCGCACGACAACGTCACCGGCTGCGCCGCCATCGTCTCCGCCTTGGACCATCTCGCGCGCCGTCGGCTCCCGGGGAACGTCACCGCCCTCTTCACGCGCGCCGAGGAGGTGGGCTTCCACGGCTGCCTCTCCGCCATCCGCCTGGGCTCGGTCCCGAAGTCCGCGCCCGTCGTCGTCCTCGAGTGCTCGAAGGCGATGCCCGGCGCGGAGATGGGCAAGGGCCCCGTGCTGCGCGTCGGCGACCGCGTCCGGGTCTTCGACCCCGACGTGATGGCGGCCCTCGAAGCGCGCGCGGCGGAGCTCAAGAAGGCGGACCCGTCCGTCTCCTACCAGAGGCGCCTCATGGACGGCGGCGCCTGCGAGGCGAGCGCCTTCGGCCTCTCCGGCTACCGCGCCGTCTGCTTCGCCTTCCCCCTGGGCAACTACCACAACGTGGGGCCGCAGGGCGTCGGCGCCGAGTACATCTCCGAGCAGGACTACCTGGACGGCGTGCGCCTGCTGGCCGCCTTCGCCGAGCGGGGCATCGAGCCGGACGCCGCCCGACGAAAGCTCGTGACCTGGCTCGGCGGGCGCTTCGGGAGGCCGGAGTTGCGCCGCCTGACGGGTTCTGCGCGATGAAGCGCGTCCCCGAAAAGGAAGTCATGGACGAGCCCGAGGGCGCCGCCGCCTACGCGCGCGCGGACTTCTCGGGCGTCAACCAGGCCTTCGTAGGCGCTTTCCTGGCCGCTCATCCGTCGGCGGCGCGCGGGACGGTCGTCGACCTCGGCTGCGGCCCCGCCGACATCCCGCTGCGCCTGGCTCAAGCCGCGCCCGCCTGCCGCGTCACCGCGGTGGACGCCTCGGAGCCGATGCTGGCCATCGCGCGCCAAGCCCTGGCGAAGGCCGAGGCCGGCTCGCGCGTGACGCTCTTGTGCGGCTATCTGCCCGGCCTGCCGCTCCCCCCGCACTCCTTCGACGCCGTCGTCTCGAACAGCCTGCTCCACCAGCTGCCGGACCCGGCGGCCTTCTGGGGCGAGGTGAAGCGCTTGGTCCGCCCCGGCGGCGCGGTGTTCGTGATGGACCTGTTCCGGCCCGCCTCGGACGCCGAAGCGCGGCGCATCGTCGAGGCCGCGGCCGCCGACGCCGACCCGCTCCTCAAGGAAGACTTCTACAACTCGCTTAAGGCCGCCTTCTCGCTCGAGGAAGTGGCCGTGCAGCTCGCCGACGCCGGCCTGCCGCTGGCCCCGCGGCAGGCCAGCGAACGCCACCTGACCGTGTCGGGAGTCTTATAAGTTGGTGTCAGTGTTTCGGAAGTTTCGGAAGTCGCCCGGTTCCGAAAGTTCCGAAACACTGACACCGCCTCAGCGCGCCAGTTCGACCGCGGTGAGGGTGCCATCGGGCCCCAGCATCACGACGGGCGCGTAGAGCCCCAGCACGCGGCGCTCCCACCAGACGCCGCCCGGCGCCCCCGGCGGCGCGAAGCGGTACTCGAGGAACACCGAGCGCAGGAAGGTCGGCGGCCGCGCCGGGAAGGGCGGGTCCATGAAGAGCGCGCGCACCGGCGGCGAGCCTTCCAACAGGCGTTTGAGGAGGCTCGCATACCAGGGGTTCTGCTGGACCGGGGACAGGGCGGCGAACCACATCTGCCAGTCGAGCCGCGGCTGG
>SCTT01000329.1 GCA_004322435.1 bacterium | reverse complement strand
ACATCTTCGCCAACAACGGGGTCGTGGACAAGTACATCGGCGACTGCATCATGGCTTTCTGGAACGCGCCGCTCGACGAGAAGGACCACCGCCGCAAGGCCTGCCTGGCGGCCGTGGCCTGCGTGAAGACCATCGAACGCCTCAACAAGGAGTTCTTGGACCCGTCGATGCCCGAGACCCCGACCGTGCGCATCGGCCTCAACTCGGGCGAGGTCGTCGTGGGCAACACGGGCTCGGCCCGCAAGCTCGCGTACACGGTGCTCGGCGACGACGTCAACCTCGCCAGCCGCCTCGAGGGCGCCAACAAGTTCTTCGGCTCGACCTTGATGGCCTCCGAGGACACCTACTCGGAAGGCAAGGACGTCGTCGAGGGGCGCCTCTTGGGCGCGGTGCGCGTCGTCGGCAAGGCCATCCCCATCAAGGTCTACGAACTCCTGGCCAAGAAGGGCGAGCTGCCGGAGAACTGGGCGAAGGGCATCCCCCTCTACCACGAGGCCATCACCCATTACGAGAACAAGCGCTTCGCCGACGCCTTGAAGGGCTTCGAGGCGTTCCTGAAGCTCGTCCCCGACGACAAGACCGCCAAGCTCTACATGAACGCCTGCAACGACTACGTCGTGATCGAGCCCCCGCCGGGTTGGGAGCCGGTCTTCAACCTGACCTCCAAGTAGCGGCGATGAAGGTCGCCCTGCTCACCGTCCCGGGCAAGTTCCCGACCTTGCTCCACGACCCGGGCGTCCTCTGGTCGACGGCCTCCCGCCATCCGGGGGCCGAGGTGACGCGCCTCAGCGCGAACTTCGAATGGTGGCGGCTGCTGTGCGGGGCGACGCCGGCCGGCGATGCGCTCGAGGCCTTCCGCTCCCCGGAGGTCTTCTCGTCGCGGCGGCGGTATTTCGCCGCCGTCGCGGAGCTGACGGGCTTCCTCGCCGCCTATAACGCCGGCCAGACGGAGCTCTCGGTCGACCTCTTCCGGGGGCCCGCCGTCCGGGGCCTCAACTACGACGACAGCGGGGCGCTGGCCGAGTACGCGAGGCGGGACACGGCGCTGTCCCGGGGCGTCGCGGCGGCCCTCGACCGTCTGGACCTCTCGGCGGACGTGTTCCTGTTCTCGGTCACCTTCCCGCAGGACCTGCTGACCGCGATGGTCGCGGCGCGCCTGATCCGCGAGCGCCGGGGGGCCGACCCGTATCTGTGCCTCGCCGACCACGGCTACGAGAACTTCTCGCTCCACGTCCACGCCCCCGCGCTCGAGGACTCCGGCCACTTGGCGGGCTTCTTCGACGGGATCGTCCTGTCGAAGCAGGAGCGTCGGACGGTCCTCGCGCACGTCCTTGAGCGGCTCTCGGCCGGGGTGCGCCTCGAAGGCTTCCTGCACGCCGAGGGGCTGGGCCTGCCGAAGGACGCCGGCTTCGCCGCCTACCCGTACGTCCCGTCGCCGCCGCTTGAGACCTTCGCCCCGAAGCCGGTGCTTTGGACCCGGGTCAGCGAGCGCCGCTGCTACTGGAGCCGCTGCTCCTTCTGCGTGCAGAACGCCAAATACGACAACCCGCAGCCGCCCTCGCTCGGCGAGGTCGAGGGGTCGCTCGACAAGCTCTCGGCCCTGGCCGCGGCGGGCTACGAATACCTGGTCTTCTCGGACGAGGCGCTCTCCCCGTCGGTGCTCAAGGCTCTCTCCGAGGGGATCCTGCGCCGGGGGCTCAAGCTCAAGTGGTCGTGCCGGTGCCGCATCGAGACGTCCTTCACGCCCGAGATCCTCGCACGGATGCGGGAGGCGGGCTGCTACGAGATCCTGTTCGGGCTGGAGTCCGCGTCCGCGCGGATGCTCAAGCTCATGGAGAAGCACGACAAGGGCCTGGACCTGGACGCCGTGCGCGCGTTGTGGCGCCGGTGCGACGCGGCCGGGATCGGCGTCCACATCACGATGATCGCGGGCTTCCCCGGGGACACGCCGGAGGACTCCGCCCTGACCGCCGACTTCGTGTCGGAGGCCCTGCGCGGCGTCCGCCACGCCACGTTCAAGCTCAACTACTTCAGCCTGTTCCCCGACACCCCGGTCTTCAACGCCCCGGAGCGCTTCGGCGTCCTGCTGGGCGAGGGCGGAGGAGACATGCCGATGAGCTATCCGTACGCGCTGACCCCCGAGCTGGCCGCCCCGATGCGCGCGGTCGAGGACCTCTACCCGGACCTGGTCGAGCGGCTCTATGGGCGGCTGGGGTGGACCGAATTCCTGCGGCGTCACGGCGGGGGAGAGGCCGTCGACAAGGCGCTGCACCTCTACTTCCACACGGGACACGGGACCTTCTTTAAGACCGACGCCCGCGAGGTCTTCGGCGACCCGTCGGCCCCGGCGTCGGGGGCGGCGTGAGCCTCGACGCCGTCCGCCGGCGCCTGCTGGCCGGGGACCCGGAGGCCGGGCGCCTGCTGCCCCCGCTTGTGGAGCGCCGCGGCAAGAGCCTGGCCGTCCTCGGCTACGGGGCCGGCGCCGCCGTCCCCGGCGCGGTCGAGGAGGCCTTCACGGCCCCCCGCTTCGCGCCCTGGCGCGGCGCTCTGGCCGAGGTCTCCCGGTTCGCCCGTTCCACGGGCGCTTGGCGGCGCCTGATGGGGGCGGACCGGGGCGGGGTCCATGGGGAGGTCTCGAGGGTCCTCTATTCCCTCTGCGCTCTGTCGGACGGGACCCGGCTCCCCGCCCTGGCCCGATTCCTGACGCGCCGGCACCTCAAGGCGTCGGCCCTCATGCTGCGGCGGCTGGAGCGCGATTTCGGGGGAGCGGCCGCCGTGGGGGGCCTCTCGCTCGCGGACGGAGATTCGCATCGCGGCGGCCAGCAGGTGGCGAAGGTGGTCCTGCGCCGGGGCGGGACGTGGGCGTACAAGCCGCGGCCGGTGGACCCCGAGGCGCTGCTGCTCGGCGAGGGTTCGGCGGCTCAGCGCGTCAACGAACTTTTGGCGGCGGAAGGGCGCCCCGAGCGTCTGCCGCGGCTGCGCGTGCGCCCCGGCAGCGGGGGCGACGGGCGGCATTACGGCTACGTCGGCTGGGTGGACTCGGGCCCGGGCCTGCGCCGCTTGGCCCGGGGAGCGAACGCCCCGCTCGCGGTCAAGGCGTCGCGGGCCCAGGCGGGTCCCCTGTGGCGCGACGCCGGGCTGTTGGCGGCCTTCGCCTTCGTGCTGGGCGTCGAGGACCTGCACGACGGCAACCTCGTCGTCGCCCGCGCTTCAGACGGCGCCCTCCGCTACCATCCCATCGACGTCGAGCTCGTCGGCGGGGCCCTCGCCGACCTCGAAGACACCTTGCTCGTCGCCGGCAGCGTCCGGCACGGCGACCCCGACCATCTGCACCCGGGCTTCGCCGACGAGGCGAGGCTCTGCGGGCGCGAGGCCGACCAATGGGGGTTCTGGCGCCAGGGCAGCCGGTGGAAATTCGCGATGATCCACCGCGTGGTCCAAGAGAGCCTGCCCGCGACGGTGTTCGACGCCGCCGGAAGGGTCGGCTACCGGCCCTACCTCCCGCAGTTCTTGGCCGGCCTGCTGGCGGGCTTCGACCTCCTCTCGCGCCGGGCCTCCGAGGTGCTGCCGGCCTTCGACCGGGCCCTGGCGCGGGCGCGCACCCGGGTCCTGGCCCGCCCCACGGGGGTGTACGGCGACGAGCTCCTGCGGCGCCTCGAGGGGGGGGCCGCCGGCCGTGCGCCGCGCTTCACCTCCGGCGAGCGCGAACAGCTGGCGGGCTTCGACGTTCCTTATTTCTTCCGGCTCGGGGCCGGCCCCGTCCTCCGTTATCGCGACTACCCGCGCCGCGTCGCCGCGGCCGGCGCGCTGCCGGCGGGGCGGGCTCCCTCGGCGCCGGGCGGCGGCGGGCGCCTGCGTCCGGAAGCCTTCGCGACCTTGCTCCAGGACGCGCTCGACCACGTCGTCGACGCGGACACGCCGCTGCGCCTCGAGGCGGAGGGCGTGGCTCTGATGCGCCGCCGGGGGTCCCCCGAGACCCTCTTCGCGGGCCGCGCCGGAGGCCGCCTGTGGCGCGTGCGCATCGACGCGGCGCGGGGCGCGGCGAGCGTATCGGTGGGTCCGGACTCGGTCTGACTCCCAAAAGAAAATAATATTCTCATTAGAGAATAATTTTCCCGCAAAACCGCGTTAAAACGCGCCTATTCGGCCGCCGCGGCGGCATCGAAATTGCTCCCTTGCGTGCGACGGGCCGCCAGCCGCAAACGGCCGGCCCGCGGAGGAAGCGATGAACCTGAAACAGACCCTTCTGGCGGCGGCCTTCTTCGCCAGCGTCGGAACCCAGGCCCCGGGCGTCGTCGGCGCCGCTCCGAAGGAAGCCGCCCCCGCGTGGACGCGCGTCAAGGTCCGCCTCGGCAAGGCCGCCCCGCGCAAGACCGCCGCCGCGAAGCCCGGAGCTCAGCAGGCGGGCCGGACGCGCACCTATTGCTGCGGCAACTGCGGCACCTGCGGCGTGCGGGGCTGAGATGAACAAGAGCCTGGTCGCGGCGGCGTTCGTGGCGACTTTGGGGGCGTCGGCCCCGGGGTCTCCACGCAGCTGGGAGCACGTGAAGGTGCGCCTGGCGCCGAGCGTGCGGCGGCTGAACGTGCGCGTCGGGGCGGTGCTGGCGCCCCTGATGGAAGACGAGAAGAAGCCGGTCAAGTTCCCTTGCGGGATCCGGTGCTGAAAGGAGGCGCGATGAAGAACCTGATTCTGGCGGCGGCGGTGACGGCGGCGGCGATGGCCTCGGCTTACGCCAAGGGCGACGGCGGGTGCATCAAGAATCCCATCGGAAAGCCGAAGGCGGCGGCGGAGGGGACGGCGTCGCTCATGCCCCTCGTCACGATCTGCACCAACCCCAAGGGCTGCAAGTAGCGCGTCCAGGGCGGGCGCGCTACGTGCGGTCGGGGTCCTCGGTCCGCTCGACCGAACCGTCGTCCTCGAGCGACTCCTCGGGCGTCTCGAGCGGGGCGGGGACGAACTTCCCGACCGCTCTGAGGCGCGCGAGGAGCCGCTGGACGCGGCGCTCGACGCGCTTGGAGCGGTTCACCGGGTGCC
The DNA here is from genome assembly GCA_004322435.1 of bacterium. GTDB lineage: Bacteria > Elusimicrobiota > Elusimicrobia > UBA1565 > UBA1565 > SCTT01. Next base: position 5,990 of record SCTT01000329.1, on the reverse strand, counting down.
ACTTGCGGGGGCTCGGAAGGACCGAGGCGAGCGCGGCGGCCTCCTCGTAGGTCAGGTCCGAGGCGCTCTTGCCGAAATAGCGGCGGGACGCGGCCTCGCAGCCGAAGACGCCGGGGCCCCACTCGGCGACGTTGAGGTAGAGCTCCAGGATGCGGCGCTTGCCCAAGGTCTTCTCGAGGCGCCAGGCGATGAACGCCTCCTTGAGCTTGCGCAGCGGGTTCTTTGAGGGGGAGAGGTAGAGGTTGCGGGCCAGCTGCTGGGTGATGGTGGACCCGCCGTAGGCGAAGCGGCCCTTGGCGAGGTTGACGTGGACGGCCTCGTTGACCGCCTCCCAGTCGATCCCGGAGTGGCGCCAGAAGGTCCCGTCCTCGGACATCACGACCGCGTCCTTGAGGCTCTGGGCGATGCGGTCCGAGGGCACGTACACCCAGTCGAGGCGGAACTTCTTGCCCGCGTCGCGCGCCTGCGCCCGGCGCAGCTCGATGTAGGCGGTCGTCGGGGGGGCCTTGGCCTTGAGCGTCGTCGGATTGGGCAGCCAGGCCAGGTAGACGACGCAGGCACCGGCGGCCGCGAGCAGCAGCCGCCGGCCCCAGCGGGGGCCGGAGGCCGCGCGGGACGCGGGGCGCTTCAAGCGTCGTGCCATCCCCATATTATCCCAATTAGTATACTGCGCGGGTCGTCCCCCGGAGGCCCCCATGAAGGACATCCTCATCTTAGGCGCCAAGCGGACGCCCATCGGCTCCTTAAACGGCGTCCTCGCCGCCTACACCGCCCCCCAGCTCGGCGCCCGAGCCATCACGGCCGCCCTCGAACAGGCCGGGGTCGCCAAGGAGGCCGTCTCCGAGGTCATCATGGGCAACGTCGTCTCGGCCGGCATCGGCCAGGCTCCCGCCCGCCAGGCGATGCGCGGCGCCGGCATCCCCGACTCGGTGGGCGCGACGACCGTCAACAAGGTCTGCGGCTCCGGGATGAAGGCCATCATGCTCGGCTGTCAGTCCATCCTCCTGGGCGACTCGGACATCGTCGTCGCGGGCGGCATGGAGTCGATGAGCCGCATCCCCTACCTCTTGGACAAGGCCCGCGGCGGCTACCGCTTCGGCCACTCCCAGCTTCAGGACGCCATCATCACCGACGGCCTCTGGGACCCCTACAAGGACATGCACATGGGCATGTGCGGCGAGCTCTGCGCCGAGACCGAGGGCATCACCCGCGAGGCGCAGGACAAGTACGCGGTGGAGACCTACGAGGCGGCCCAGAAGGCCGTCGCGGCGAAGGCCTTCGACGCCGAGATGGCTGCGGTGGACGGCATCGCCTTGGACGAGGAGCCCGGCCGCGCGAAGCTCGACAAGATGGCCAAGCTCCGCCCCGCCTTCAAGAAGGACGGCACCATCACCGCCGCCAACGCCTCGAAGATCAACGACGGCGGCGCGGCCCTGGTGCTCGCGTCCTCGGAGAAGGCCGCCGGCAAGAAGCCGCTCGCGAAGGTCGTCGGCTGGGCCACGCACAGCCAGGCCCCCGAGATGTTCACCACCGCCCCGGCCGGCGCCATCGAGAAGCTGCTCAAGAAGGTCGGCTGGACCAAGGAGTCCGTGGACCTCTACGAGGTCAACGAGGCCTTCGCCGTCGTCGCTCTGGCCGTGGCCAAGCTCGCGGGCCTGCCGCGCGAGAAGATCAACGTGAACGGCGGGGCGGTCGCCCTGGGGCATCCGCTCGGCGCCTCCGGCGCGCGCATCGTCGCGACCTTGGTGCACGCCTTAAACGCCCGGGGACTCAAGCGCGGCGTGGCCGCCATCTGTCTCGGCGGCGGGGAGGCCGTCGCCCTTGCCGTCGAGCGCTAAGCTCTCCGACCGCCTCGGGCCGGGCAAGCCTCTTTCCGAGGTTTCCTTCGCCGTCCTCGACACCGAGACCACCGGCCTCTCGCCCAAGTACGGCGGGCGGGTCTGCGAGGTCGCCGTCGTCACCCTGAAGGGCGGCGGGACGACCGACCGCTGGTCGACCTTGCTCGACCCCCAGTGCCGCATCGATTCCGGCGCGATGGCCGTCCACGGCATCACGCCGGCGATGGTCGCCGGCCAGCCGACCTTCGCCGAGGTCGCCGACGACTTGGACGAGATGCTGGCGGGCACCGTCCTCGTCGCCCACAACGCCCCCTTCGACGTGTCCTTCCTGCAGGCCGAGTACGCCCGCATCGGCCGGGTCATGCCCGCGGTGCCGGTGCTGTGCACGCTCAAGCTCGCGCGCCGGCACTTCAAGTTCCCCTCGAACAAGCTCGGCTCCATCGCCGAGGCGCTGGGCGTGGGCCAGTCGGTCCACCACCGCGCGCTCGCCGACACCGAGGCGCTGGGCGGCATCTTCAGCCACTTCCTGCGCGAGTTCGAGAAGAAGGGCGTGACGACCTTGGAAGCCCTGCTCACGCTATGAAGCCCTTCGTCCTCGGCGCCGCGCCGACCTTGGCCGACCTCGAGGCCGTCGCCCGCGGCGGCCGCCGGTTGGCCTTCGGGCCCGCCGCGAAGGCCCGCGTCTCCCGCGCCCGCGCCGTCGTCGAGCGCGTGGCCGCCGGCTCCGAGGCCGTCTACGGCGTCAATACCGGCTTCGGCGAGTTCGCCTCGAAGCGCATCGCGCCCGAGAAGGTCCGCGAGCTGCAGCGCAACCTCGTCTTGAGCCACGCCTGCGGCCTGGGCGAGCCGCTGCCCGAGGCCGAATCCCGCGGGCTCGTGTTCCTCCGCGCCAACGAGCTGGCCCGCGGGCACTCCGGCTGCCGCCCCGCCCTCGTCTCCCTCTTGGCCGAGCTGCTCAACCGCGGCGTCACCCCGCTCATCCCCAGCCGCGGCTCGGTCGGCGCGTCGGGCGACCTCGCTCCGCAGGCCCACGCCGCCCTCCTGGCCCTCGGCGCCGGCCGCGCCGTCTACCGCGGGCGCGTCCTCTCCGGCGCGAAGGCCCTGGCCGCGGCACGCCTCAAGCCCTTGGCGCTTGAGGCGAAGGAAGGCCTGTGCCTCATCAACGGCACCCAGGCGATGCAGTCGGTGGGCGGCCTGGCCCTCTTGGACGCGCTGCGCGTCTGCGAGGCGGCCGACGTCGCGTGCGCGATGAGCCTCGAGGCCATCATGGGCTCGGACGCCCCGCTCGACGCCCGCATCCATGCCTTGAAGCCCCACGCCGGCCAGCGCCGCTCGGCGGCCCGCCTGCGCGGGCTGCTCGCCGGCAGCGTCATCCGCGAGTCGCACCGCGAGGGCGACGAGCGCGTGCAGGACCCCTATTCGTTCCGCTGCGCGCCCCAGGTTCACGGGGCCGTCCTCGAGGCCCTCGAGGGGGCCAAGGACGTCGTCGAGGTGGAGATGCGTTCCGTCACGGACAACCCCATCGTGGCGGGCGGGCGCCTGCTCTCGGGCGGGAACTTCCACGGCCAGCCGCTGGCCCTGGCCTTCGACCGCGCCGCCGCCGCGCTGGCCTCCTTGGCCGGCGTGTGCGAGCGGCGCGTGTTCCAGGTCGTCTCGGGCGGCGGGCCCGGCCTGCCGATGTTTTTGGCCAAAGACCCCGGCCTCCAGTCGGGCTACATGATCGTCCAGTACGCCGCCGCGGCTTTGGCCTCCGAGCTCAAGACCTTGGCCCATCCCGCCGCCGCCGACTCCATCCCCACCTCCGCCAACAAGGAGGACTTCGTGTCGATGGGGATGTGGGGCGCCATCAAGCTGCACAAGGCCGTCGAGGCCGCCGCCGGGGTGGTGGCCATCGAGCTGTTGGCCGCGGCCCAGGCCGTCGAGACGCACGCGCCGCTCAAGCCCGGCCGCGGGACCGCCGAGGCTCTCTCGCGCGTGCGCGCCGTCGCGCGGCGCTCGGACGGCGACGAACCCCTCTCCGACAAGATGGAGGCCCTGCGCGGCGCCGTGCTCGCCGGGGACTTCGGAGGCATCGCATGAGCCTGTCCACCCTCGAACGCCCCGCCGGGGCGCCGGTCGTTCGCGCGCCGCGCGGCACGAAGCTGTCCTGCAAGGGTTGGCACCAGGAAGCCGCCCTCAGGATGCTGATGAACAACCTCGACCCGGAGGTGGCCGAGCGGCCGCAAGACCTCGTGGTCTACGGCGGCAAGGGCAAGGCCGCCCGCGACTGGCCCTCCTTCCACGCCATCGTGAAGAGCCTGCGCGCGCTCGAAGGCGACGAGACGCTCATCGTCCAGTCCGGCAAGCCCGTGGCCGTCCTGCGCACCCACGAATGGGCGCCGCGCGTGCTCATCGCGAACTCCAACCTTGTCGGCAACTGGGCGACCTGGGACCATTTCAACGAGCTCGAGAAGAAGGGGCTCATGATGTACGGCCAGATGACGGCCGGCTCGTGGATCTACATCGGCACGCAGGGCATCCTGCAGGGCACCTACGAGACCTTCGTCGAGGCGGCGAACCAGCACTTCGGCGGCACTCTCGAAGGGCGCCTCGTCGTCACGGCCGGCCTCGGCGGCATGGGCGGCGCCCAGCCGCTGGCGGCCACGATGGCCGGCGGCGTGATGCTCGCCGTCGAGGTGGACCCCTCGCGCATCCAAAAGCGCCTCGACACACGCTACCTTGACGTCGCCGAGACGGACCTGGGCCGCGCGCTGGCCCTGTGCGAGAAGGCCAAGCGCGAGAGGCGGCCGCTGTCGGTGGGCCTGCTCGGCAACGCCGCCGAGGTCCTGCCGGCGCTCGTGCACCGCGGCTTTAAGCCCGACATGGTGACCGACCAGACCTCGGCCCACGACCCGTTGAACGGCTACATCCCCGCCGGGCTCACCATCGAGGAGGCCGCGGCGCTGCGCTTCCGCGACCCCAAGGGCTACGAGGCGCGGGCCATCGAGTCGATGGCCGTGCACGTGCGGGCGATGCTCGACCTGCAGAAGGCCGGCGCGGTGACCTTCGACTACGGCAACAACATCCGCGCCCGCGCCAAGCAGGGCGGCGTGGACGACGCCTTCGACTTCCCGGGCTTCGTGCCCGCCTTCATCCGGCCGCTGTTCTGCCAGGGCAAGGGCCCCTTCCGCTGGGCCGCCCTCTCGGGCGACCCGAACGACATCGCGGTCACCGACCAGGCCGTGGCCGAACTCTTCCCGAAGGACAAGCACTTGAACCGCTGGCTCGACATGGCGCGCGAGAAGGTCAAGTTCCAGGGCCTGCCCGCCCGCATCTGCTGGCTGGGTCTGGGCGAGCGCGCCGAGGCCGGGGCCCGCTTCAACGAGTTGGTGAAGAAGAGGAAGGTCGCCGCTCCCATCGTCATCGGCCGCGACCATCTCGACTGCGGCTCGGTCGCCTCGCCCTACCGCGAGACCGAGGCGATGAAAGACGGCTCGGACGCCGTGGCCGACTGGGCCATCCTCAACGCCTTGGTGAACACCGCCTCCGGCGCCTCGTGGGTGAGCTTCCACCATGGCGGCGGCGTCGGGATGGGGTATTCGCTCCACGCCGGCCAGGTCACGGTGGCCGACGGCACCAAAGAGATGGGCGTCCGGCTCGAGCGCGTGCTCACGAACGACCCCGGCATGGGCGTCGCCCGGCACGCCGACGCGGGCTACGAGCTCGCCAAGTCGGTCGCCAAGAAGAAGAAGCTCAAGATCCCGATGGGGGGGAAGTAAGCATGGCCAGCGAGTTCTCGTTCGACGTCGTCAGCAAGGTGAACATGCAGTTCGTCTCGGAAGGCATCGACACCGCGATGAAGGAAGTGAACAACCGCTTCGACTTCAAGGACTCGAACTCCTCGGTGTCCCTAGACCAGAAGGCCAACGAGCTGACGTTGGCCTCCAAGGACGACTTCAAGGTGAAGGCCCTCTGGGACATCGTCGCCCAGCGCCTCGCCAAGCGCGGCCTGCCGCTCAAGAACTTCGAGACGCAGGAAGTCGAGACCGCGCTCGGCCAGACCGCGCGCATGAAGGTCAAGATCACGCAGGGCATCCCCTCCGACAAGGCCAAGGAGGTCGTCGCCCACGTCAAGAAGTCGGGCGTCAAGGTCCAGGCCTCCATCCAGGGGCC
>SCTT01000328.1 GCA_004322435.1 bacterium | reverse complement strand
ATGGAGGAGGAGTAGACCTTCGTGTCGAGCGAGCCGTGGCAGGTGATACAGCTGGGGCCGAGGCCTGAGGCCTCGAGCTGGGCGTAGTGGCGGCTCTTGACGAAGCGCTCGAGCACCGGCTGGTGGCATTTGCCGCAGGTCTGCGGGATGTTCTTGTAGTGGAAAGGGCTCTTGGGGTCGGACTGGGGCAAAATGCCCGCGTGGGCGCCGGGCTGGTCGGACTTGGTCTTGTCCCCCCCGTGGCAGTCGGTGCAGGAGAGGCCGGCCAGGTCGTGGGCCGAGCCCTTCCAGTCCTGGTAGTAGTCGTAGATCTTCTTGTTCTGGACCCGGAACCTCTCCTCGCTGTGGCAGGCCCGGCAGCCGTCGGGCTCGGCCTCGGCCGCCCGGACCAGGGGGGCGACGGCCGTCAGGAAGAGGACCGACAGGATTAGTCTTTTCATATGTCGGTTGATACTAAGCAACGAATCAGCCGACGACGGGCGCCCTACTTCGGATGGCAGCCCGAGCAGACCTCCTGTTCGACGCCCTTCTTGAGCGGGACCTTCTTGTGCCCGCCGATGTCGTGGCAGGTGCGGCAGGCGCCCGAGGCGTTCTCCACGTGCATCCCGTGCGGCATCTTCTTGCCGTTGTGCCGGACGGTCTCCGGCGGGACCTTGACCCCGGCCTTCGTGTGGCACATCGTCGCGCAGTACTGGCCGGAGATGAGCGGCAGCGCCGAGAGGTCCTGGGCCGGCACCCCGGCCGCGGCCAAAGCCGCCGTCAGGCGTGAGTCGGCGTCGGTGAGGAGCTTGGAGGCCAGGTAGATGTTGTGCTCCCCGCGCCCGGCCCGCACGAAGTCCAGGCGCTGCGTGACGGATGCGAGGGCCGCCTTGGCCGCCTTGGCCTTGGGGGCGTCCAGGCCGGGCACCGCCGCCTCGAGCGCGGCCTCCTTGGAGGTGATCTTCGCGACCACCTCGCCGAGCTCGGTCTTGGACTCCTGCCAGACCCCGGCGAAGGGCTGGCCGTGGCACTTCACGCAGGCCTCGGCCGAGGCGCGCACGGTATGGCCCTTGATCTCCGAGCCTTTGCGGCCGCCGTCGTAGTGGCAGCCCACGCAGTCGACGTCGGCCAAGAACATCGGGCTCGGCATGTCGCCGGCGCCCAGATGCGACGCTTTGCCCGAGTACATCGCCAGCGGCCCGTCGTGCTGGCCGGTGTGGCACAGCGCGCAGTCGAACTTGACGGAGGGCCCGTGCGGGGCCGCCGCGGCTTGGACCGGCGCGGTGTCGGTGGAGACTCCCGAGACCGGCACGGGCTCGTGCAGGCGCGCCATCCGGTTCGAGGTGTCCTGCGCCCCCAGGCCGTGGCGCATCTCGGTGTGGCAGTGGAAGCAGGCCACGCCCTTCTTCGTCACGTGCTGCTCGTGGACGAAGGGGATGTCGGAGTACTTCTCGAGCTTCTTCGTGTCGTTATGGCAGGTGAAGCACCGGTCCTGCGGCGCGTCGCCCTTGCCGCTGACGACGTCCATGTGGCAGTTGAGGCAGGAGAGCCCGCGCTTCGAGACGAACTCGCGGTGGTCGTAGGTCATGTTGCCGATCTTGATGGCCTTCTTCGGGACGTCGTGGCAGCCGACGCAGCCGGCGATGGGCTTCAAGTCCCGGCCCTCGCCGCGGTCCTTGAAGTGGCACAGGACGCAGGTGTCGTAGGTGACCTCGATGTGCTTGCCCATGACCATCTGCGAGTGGCAGGAGGTGCAGCGCAGCTGGCGGCCGCGGCGCTTGTCGGAGAGGTGCGGCCGGTGGTCGAAGCGGGCCAGCCCGCCCTTGATGTCCACCTTGCCCTCCAAGAGGCGCGTCGAGTGGCAGCCCGAGCGCAGGCAGGAGGCGTCCTCGACCTCCGCGAAGGGCTTCGAGTTGTAGGTGCGCGTCACGTACTTGGCCACCTGCGAGAGGTTCTGGTACTTCTTGTAGAGGAGCTGCTTGAACTCGCTCACGTTCTCGACGGGGGCGTAGTGGCACTCCACGCAGGCGACCTTGTTGTGCTTCGAGTGGCGCCAGGCCTCGTAGTAGGGCGCCATGATGTGGCAGGAGTTGCAGAACGAGGGGCTCTCCGAGTAGTGCACCATCCCCACGTTGGCCACGATGAAGAAGACGAACGCCCCGCCCGTCAGCGTGAAGAAGCGGGGCGTGAGGCGCCAGTCCCAGCGGTTTCCCTCGGCCACCTGGATGCCGATGAGGGCTAGGAAGTCGCGGAGCCGGTCCTTGAGCAGGCGCGTCATGGTTTCTCCTCGTGATGGGCCCCGTGCCCTCCGCGGCCCAGGCGGACCTTGCCGGTCAGCCAGGCCCAGTTGAGCGGATAGACCTCGGGGTCGAAGGCCACCCAGTACCCGTGCCAGACCAAGATGGCCAGGCAGGCCAGGACGGCCTCCATGAAATGGATGACGCGCGCCGACTCGATGGCCCACAGCGGCAGGACCTTGAGGCTGAGCGTGTCGAAGACGAGCACGGCGCCGGTGACGAGCATCACGCCGGAGCCCCACACGAGCGCCCAGTACTCGGCCTTCTCGATATAGGAGAAGCGCGGCATCGCCGGGCGCTTCTTGGAAAGCCCCGCGTTGTAGGCCAGCACCGCCGGCGGGTCGCTCAGGTCGCGCCAGGCGGGCAACAGGGCCAAGAGACGCTGACGGCCCTTGACCGCCACGGCCAGGTACGCCGCATGGACGGCCGAGACCAGCACGAAGAGCACCGCCGCGGCGCGGTGGGCCTGCCGGCGGAACTCCTCGCCGCCCAGCCACTCGAAGGGCGCCCCCCAGAAGTGCCCGGGGAACTTGAGCGCGAAGCCGCTGTAGGCGAGCAAGGTGAACGACACGACGAGCCCCGCGTGCTGCCAGCGCTCGGAGGGCGTCAGCATCGGCTCCTCTTCCGCCCGCATCGGCCGCAGGTCGCCGGTCAGAGTCTTGTGCGCCAGGTCCAGGAGGTTATGGAAGAGCATCCCGCCCAAGGTCATCGGGATGGCGAGCAGATAGAAGACCTTGAAGAAGTTGGCCGCCGCGCTGCCTTCACCCGAGCCCGACAGCGCCTGGTGCACCTTGCCGGTCCCCAGGCGCAGCGCCGCTCCCGCGTGGCACTGCCCGCAGGTGCGCGAGACGTTGGCGGGGTTCACATGGGAGGCGGGGTCGGCCGAGGGCAGGATGTCGTGCCAGCCGTGGCAGGAGGCGCAGTTGGCGACTTTAAGGCCCTTGCCGTTCTGCGCCGCCAGGCCGTGGTAGGAGGCCCTGAAGCTACGCACCTGGCCCGGCGGGAGCTTGAACTGTCCGATGAGCTTCTCGGAGGCATGGCAGTTCGAGCAGGTATTCGTCACCGCGCCGCTTGAGACGCTCGAGGTCGGGTCGGAGGGCGAGCGCACGGTGTGCTCGCCGTGGCAGTCGGTGCAGGTCGGGGCCTCCTTCATCCCGCCGGCGAGGGCCTTGCCGTGGACGCTCTGGCGGTATTGCTCGGCCTGGGAGGTGTGGCAGCGGCCGCAGGTGTCGGCGATGTTCGCCTTGTTGACGCGGGAGCGGGAATCGAGGCCCAGCCGGATCTCGTGGGCCCCATGGCAGTCGGCGCAGGAAGCCGCGCGCGTGGAGCCGTGGACGGCGGCCGCCCCGTGGACGGTCGTCAGGTACGACTTGACCGGCTCCCGGTTCGCGATGGCCTCCGGCGTCTTCGTCCGGTCGCCGTGGCACGAGCCGCAGGTCGCCATCTGGTTGACGCGCGCCGCCGGGGACTTGGGGTCGCCCTTCTTGACGACGGCGTGCGGCGCCCCGTGGCAGAGCTTGCAGGCGCCCGACAGGGACCCCGCCCGGGCGGTGAGGGCCGCCCCGTGCGGGGAGCCGGCGACGCCGGCGGCGGGACCGTCGTGGCAGGTCCCGCAGTCGGGCTTCGTCATCTTGGGGTGGGGCTGCTCGCCGGCCTGGGTATGGCAGGAAGTGCAGGAGAGGTCGGCGTGGGCCGAGCGCGCGTAGCCGTCGAGCTTGGTGAGGGGCGCGCCGCCGTCCTTGGAGTGGCAGGCCAGGCAGGTCTCGGCCTCCTCGGGGAGCTTGGCGGCGGACGCCCGGAGGGCGGGGGCCAGGAGGAGGAGCAAGAGGAGCGTTTTCACGGAGTTCCCTCCCCCTCCTATCAGCAACGCTTCAGCCGTTGTTATGGCCGGTGAAAGGCCCCCGGGAAAAAGAAAAGACCCGCCCCCCCCGACTCGGGAGGGCGGGCCTTCTTCAGGCTCAGAACTTGTACTTGAGCCCCGCCCCCACCGTATGGGCGTAGTAGTTGCGGATCGGGCTGGCCCCCAGGAAGATGGAGGCGTTGCCCGGCGGCCGCACCTGGACGTCCTTATACGCGAAGTCCGACGCGTCGAACTTCTCGTAGACGTAGTTGGCGGCCAACGTGAGGTTCTCGAACACCTTGTACTCGCCCCGCACCTTGGCCGTCTGCATCATGCGCCGGCTGGTCTCGAACGGGCGATAACCGACGATGCTCGAACCCGCCGACTGCGGGTCGCCGTTGAAGCGGGTATACGTGATGTCGTACCCGAACACGGTCTTGAGCTTCTCGATGCCGACCCAGGTGAGCTCCAGCCCGGCGATGTGCGCGTTCTCGGTCAGGCGCGTCTCCCACGTGGACTTCGGCGACTGACACATGATGGCCGTCGTGCCGGTGCCGCCGCAGGTGTTCGCGTTCTGCGTCTGCGCCGAGCGCAGCAGGCGGTTCGAGCGGTCATACTCGTAGTACGTGTCGACCGTCAGGTTCCCCGGCAGCGGCACCGAGAAGTCCATCCCCACCGACTCCTGCCGGTCCGAGATGGTGCCGAACAGGTTGGGGTAGATGAGCGGGTCGTAGCCGTTCAAGTCCCCCTTGCCCTGGCGGTAGCGGTCGTCCGTCATCCGCGCGCTGAGGCTGGCCGAGGCCTCTCCGCCCGTCCACTGCACCTGGATGCGCCCCTGGTTGCGGTTGCGGTCGGCCAAGTCCGGCCGCCGCATGCCCGGCGCCTCGGTGAACCAGGTGCGGCCGCCGGTGTCGGTGGTCTTCGGGTAGCTCTCGTAGTCGATGCCGTTCGAGCGCCGGAAGGCCGCCAGGTACGACAGGTTCGCATAGACGTTGCGCGAGGGCCGGAAGGTGAAGCCGGTCGTCCCCTCGTACTCGCGGAGCTTGGGGATCTCGCGCGTCTGCTTCTTGTAGACGTGCTTGAGGCCCGTGTCGCCCGACAGCCAGTCGGCGATGTCGTAGTCGAACTTGAGCATCGTCTTGTCGTCGCGGAACTGCTCCCGCGGCGTCCGAGCCGTCTCGACGTGCCAGCCTTGGTCGAACACGCCCCAGCCGGGGACCGTGTATTGCGTGCTCTTGTTCTCCATGATGTACGCCTCATGGCTGAGCGCCGTCCGCAGCCAGGACAGCGGCCGCGACGACAGCTTGCCCATGTACGTGTACACTTCGATGAGCCCGCTGACGTTGGCGTCCGGCCGGTTGTTGAGGCTGGAGGCGTCGAACGGCGGCTTGTCGGCCGCGGCGGCCAGCGCGGTCGGCGTGATGGCCGTGTTGACGGTATAGGGCAGCATCGAGTTGAGCGCCGTCCAGCGCTGGTAGCCGACCTCCCCGCTGAAGCGGGAGCTCAGCGGCAGGTCGACCCCGCCCTCGAGCTTGAGCGAATGCGCCGCGTTGCTCGGGGCGTTGGCCAGGGCGCCGTGCGCGCTCTCGTCGCCCTGCGAATAGCCGACGTACGCGTACTGGTCCGTGAGCCTCTTGGGGTTGTCCCAGTAGAGGTTCGGGATCTTGTTGTTGAAGTCCGACAGGCGGTAGTTGAACCCCAGCTGGTAGTCCTTCTTGGCCAGCTGCATCTCGAGGTAGGCCTCGTTGGTCTCCCAGTCGATGGGGGCGGCGAGCTCGATGGCGTTCGAGAAGCCGAACGACGCCGGCTGGGGCTTCGTGCCGCGCTTCGTCTGGCGCCAGGCCCCGACCTCCAGCATGAAGTCCTGGGCCGGGTGGAAGCGCAGGTCGACCTTCCCGGTGTTGACGTCGAAGCCCAGCGGGACGTAGGCCGCCCCCGCCAAGGCCGTCGAGATGCCCGCGTTGAACCGCGCGTTCGCGGCGGTCTGCACCGCGCTCGCCGGGCTGCCGGCCGCGTAGTCCGGCACCGCGATGGTGCCGTCGCGCCAGGCCCCGGGCAGGGTCATGACGCCGTTCCCCTGATAGGTATAGGGGGAGATGGCCTCATTCGAGAACAGGTGCGGCATCTCGTCCCAGACGACCTTCCAGGTCATCTTGCCGGGCGCCCCGCCCTCGATGCGGAAGTACTGGTTGTTCAGGTTGACGTTCGAGGCCTCCGCCTCAAGCACGTAGTTCTCCGAGTCGTAGTCGAGCAGGTACTTTTCGAGGATGAACCCGTTGGGGATCTCCCCGTATTCGCCGGGGATCGCGCTCGGCGCGCCGTTGAACGTCTTCTGGGTCCGCTGCTGGACCTTGACGTCGACCTCCTGCTTCACCGCGGCGTAAGCCGGGGTGTTCCAGAGGGCCAGGGCCGCCGCCGTCACGAGCCTGAGTAGTTTGGTCATGGCTATCTCCTGGTTCCCGCTCACCGGACCAGCCACTTGCCGGACGGGTGGTTCGACCCGTGCACCGCGAAGTGGCAGTTGATGCAGCCCTTGTACTGCAGGCGGCTCGACTGCGTGTCCGCCGCCGCCTGCCCGTACGCCGTCGCCGGGTGCCGGCCGCCGACGTGGCAGCGCTGGCACAGAAGCGGCGAGCGGGTGATCAGCATCTTCTCGTTGTGCGAGCCGTGCGGGTCGTGGCAGGTCGCGCAGTTCTCCCGGACCGGCGCGTGGTCCCACATGAAGGGACCGCGCTTGTCCTGGTGGCACTGGTAGCAGGTCTCGTTG
>SCTT01000034.1 GCA_004322435.1 bacterium | reverse complement strand
GCCGGCGGCTTCAAGTTCGTCTGCCTCGTCTGCGCCAAGGAGCAGAACGACGTGAAGGGCAAGCGCCCCGAGAAGTGCGTGCAGTGCTCCTCGGAATGGGTCACGCCGCGCTTCCGCTCGGTCAACGTCGGCATCCGCCAGAAGCTCGACCTCTACGCCTGCGTCCGGCCCGTCCGCTGGTACCAGGGCGTGCCCTGCCCCGTCAAGGAGCCCCAGAAGCTCGACATCGTGATCTTCCGCGAGAACACCGAGGACGTGTACGCGGGCATCGAGTTCGAGAACGGCACCCCCGAGCAGAAGCAGGTCTACGCGTTCCTGACGAAGACCATGAAGAAGTCCTTCAACTCGGACTCCGGCATCGGCATCAAGCCCATCTCCGCCACCGGCACGAAGCGCCTGGCCCGGATGGCCATCCAGTACGCGATCGACCAGAAGAAGCCCTCCGTCACCATCGTCCACAAGGGCAACATCCAGAAGTTCACCGAGGGCGCCTTCCGCGACTGGAGCTACGAGGTCGCGAAGAAGGAGTTCCGGGACAAGATCGTCACCGAGATGGAGCTCTGGGACGAGCTCGGCGGGAAGATGCCGGCCGGCAAGGTCCTGCTCAAGGACCGCATCGCCGACCAGACCTTCCAGCAGCTCCTGCTCAGGCCCGACGAGTACTCGGTCCTGCTGACCCCGAACCTCAACGGCGACTACCTCTCGGACGCCGCCGCGGCGCAGGTCGGCGGCCTGGGCATCGCCCCCGGCGCCAACATCGGCGACGGCGTGGCGGTCTTCGAGGCGACGCACGGCACGGCCCCGAAGTACACCAACCTCGACAAGGTGAACCCCGGGTCCCTGATCCTCTCGGGCGTCATGATGCTCCAGCACATGGGCTGGAACGAGGCCGCGGACCTCATCATCCGCGCGCTCGAGAAGCAGATCGCCTCGAAGCGCGTCACCTACGACCTCGAGCGCCAGATGCCCGGCGCGACGACCCTGAAGACGTCCCAGTTCGGCAACGAGCTGGTCGCCAACATGGCCTCGGTCAAGGAGCCGGTCGCCGCCTAACGGGCGCCGAACCAGCAAAGGATGGGGACCACGCCTCACCTCAGCGTCCTCGTCCCCGTCTATAACGAGGAAGAGAACCTCGCGGACCTCGGAAGAGAGGTCCGCGAGGCTCTCGCCTCGGTCGATTACGAGGCGGTCCTGGTCGACGACGGCTCGACCGACCGCTCCTTCGAAGAGATCCAGAAGCTGGCCAAGGCCGACCCGCGCTTCAAGGCGGTGCGGCTCGGGACGAACTTCGGCCAGACCGCCGCGATGGCCGCCGGCATCGCCCACGCGAACGGCCGGATCATCGCCTGCCTGGACTCCGACCTCCAAAACGACGCCCGCGACATCCCGAAGCTGATGGCCAAGCTCGACGAGGGCTACGACGTCGTCAGCGGCTGGCGCAAGGACCGCCAGGACAAGATGGTCACCCGCCGCCTGCCCTCGCAGGCCGCCAACGCCCTCATCTCCTGGGCCACCGGCGTGCACCTGCACGACTACGGCTGCACGCTCAAGCTCTACAAGGCCGAGTACATCAAGCCCTTGCGCCTCTACGGCGAGATGCACCGCTTCATCCCGGCCTTCGCGGGCTTCATGGGCGCGCGCATCACCGAGCTCCCGGTCAACCATCGCGCGCGCACGCGCGGCGTCTCGAAATACGGCCTATGGCGCATCGTGAAGGTCGCGCTGGACCTGATGACCGTCAAGTTCCTCGACGAATACCTGGCCAAGCCCAACTACCTCTTCGGCGGCTCGGGCTTCGCCCTGCTCGGCGTCTCGGGGCTCTGCGCGGCCGAGACCCTCTACAAGAAGTTCGCGCTCGGCGTCTTCGTCAAGGACCAGCCGCTCTTCCACGTCGCGGTGTTCTGCGCGGTCGTGGGCGTGCAGCTCGTGCTGATGGGCCTGTTGGCCGAGATCATGGTCCGGGTCTACTACGAGACGCGCGGCCGCCAGAGCTATTTCGTGCGCGAGACGGTCAACCTGTGAGCGCGCCCTCCCTCAAGTTCCGCGTGGCGGACATCGTTGAGGCGGGGGGGCTCAGCGCCGCGCTCGAGCTGCCGCCCGAGTCCCTCTTCGCGGTCGCCCCGGCCGAAGCCGCCCCCGCCGGCACCCTCAAGGTCGGCGTCGAGGTCTCGGTCGGCACCGAGGAGCTCCTGCTGCAGGCCTCCCTCGCCGGCGCCTGGAAGATGTCCTGCGGCCGCTGCCTGAACCCCCACGAGGTCGGCTACGAGTCGAAGTTCGACGAGACTTACCCCGCCTCGGCCGAGGAGATCGACCTGACCGACGCGCTGCGCGAAGGGGCCCTCTTGGAGATCCCCCAGCGCTCGCTGTGCCGGGCCGACTGCCGCGGCCTCTGCCACGTCTGCGGGAAGAACTTGAACGAGACCGCCTGCGGCTGCCCGCCGCCCGCCGCCCAGACCGAGACGAAGCCATCCCCTTTCGGTGTCCTCAAAAAACTAAAGGAGCAGTGACCTATGCCTAATCCATTCCGTAAGCACTCGCCGCGGCGCCGTGATTCGCGCCGGTCCAAGAACTGGACCATCCACATGCCGGGACTCAGCGCCTGCAAGAACTGCGGCGCGAACCACGAGCCGCACCGCGTCTGCCCGCAGTGCGGGTTCTACGGCGGGAAGCTCATCGTCGCCGCCAAGGTCAAGAAGGCCAAGAAGGGGCCCGAAGAGGGGAAGGAAGGCGAAGGGAAGTAACGCCGTGCGCGTCGCCCTCGACGCGCCCGCCGGAGCCGCCCTCGCCGCCGTCGCGGCGGGGGCGGCCGCGGCTTGCCGCCGCGGGCTCGAGGTCGAGCTCGCGGGTCCCGCCGACGCGCTCCGGGCCGAGCTCGCCCGGATGGGGGCGCCCGCTCCCGCCGGGCTCTCGGTCGTCGACGCCCCTGGCGTCGTCTCCCCGGAGGAAGACCCGCAGGCCGCCTGCCGCGAGAAGCCCGACAGCTCCTTGATGCGCGCGGCCGAGGCGGCCGCGACCCGGCGCTGCGACGCCTTCGTCACCGGCGCGGCGCCGGCCGTCGCCGCGGCCGCGGCGCTGTGGCACTTGAAGCGCCTGCGCGGCGTCCTCAAGCCCGCCCTG
>SCTT01000327.1 GCA_004322435.1 bacterium | reverse complement strand
ACATGGTGCTCGGCGCCCAGTACAACAGCTTCGTCCACCCGGTGACCGTCCTCTTGGCCCTGCCCTTCAGCATCTCCGGGGCTCTCTTGGCGCTGCGCATCGGCAACATGAGCCTGAACGTCTTCTCGGCCATCGGCCTCATCCTCCTGATGGGCATCGTCAAGAAGAACTCCATCTTGCTCGTGGACTTCGCCAACCAGGTGCGCGAGAAGAAGGGCCTCGATTCCGACGCCGCGATGCTCGAGGCGGGCCCCATCCGCCTGCGGCCCATCTTGATGACCTCGGTCGCCACGGTGGCCGCGGCCATCCCGTCGGCCTTCGCGCTGGGCGCCGGCGCCGAGACGAGCGGTCCGATGGCGGCCTCGGTCGTCGGCGGCGTCATCCTGTCGACCGTGCTGACCTTGCTGGTCGTCCCCTGCGCCTACAGCCTGCTCTCGCGGCTCGAGAGGCGCGGATGAACGCCGAGGGCTTCCTGCCGTTTTTGACCGCGCTGTGCGTGCCGGCCGTCCTCATCAACGCCTGCGCGCTCTTCGTGCTGAGCACCTCCCAGCGCCTGAGCCGCCAGCTCGACCGCATCCGCTCGATGTCGGCGCTGGCGGACTCGCTCGCTGAGGACGGCTCCGAGCGGGCGCGCGCCCGGCGGCGGACCCTCTCCCAAGCCGTCGTGCGTACCAGCGGACGCTGCCGCCTGCTGCACCGCTCGCTGAGCGCCCAATACGTCGCCATCTGCCTGTTCGTCGGTACGATGATCGCCATCGCGGCCCTGCGCGTGCTGGGGCCGGGCGCGGCCTGGCTGCCGGTGGCGCTGGCGCTGGGGGGCGTCGCGGCGCTGTTCGCCTCGAGCGTGCTGATGCTGCTCGAGTCGCGCGAGGCCTACGAGTCCATCCGCAAGGAGACGGCGCAGGCCGTCGAGTCGAGCCGGGCTTAGACCGCGCCCTTCATTGCAGCGCCGCCAGCGCGGCGCCTACGGCCGCGCACCGGCCGTCGCAGGCCTGGCGGGCGTCGATGCAGGCGTCGAGGCCTTGGCGCGCCCCCCGGCAGTTCAGCGCGTCCTGCCAGCAGGCCTTGGCGCCTTTGCGGCAGGCGCGCAGCGTACGCCCGCAGGCCTTCTCGGCCTCGACGAAGGCAGGCGTCGCCTCCGTCCGGCAGCGGTTCCAGGTCTTTAGGCAGGTTTGGCGGCACTCGAGGACCACGGGGGGTTCCTGCGCCGCCGCGTCCCGGCGGCATGCCTGGTACGCCCCCCGGCAGCCCAGCGCCTTAAGCGGCGTCCCGGCGCGGACGGCTCCCTGGACGCAGGCGGTCAGGTTCAGCCCGCAGGTCTCGAGGCGGGCGATCCGGGCGTCGGCCCGGGCGAGGGCGGCCTCCGCGGCGTCTGGGCCCTTCTCCTGGCCGTGCGGGGCCGCCGCGAGGGCGACGAGCAGCGCGGACGCGAGCGCCAACCTTCTTCCGAGAACCCTGCGCCCTCCGGTGCTGTTCGTCATCGCGGCCTCCTCTGCGGACTCCTGGGGAGGAGGCGCCGGAAGCGTCGCCGGGTCGAGGGAGCCTCAAATTTATGTCGCAAAAATAATGATTCTCTTATCGTGCCGCAATACCGGGTCAACAATCGCCGGGCCGCTTGCCGAACCCCTTCGGGAAGATTAGAGTCTATCCGGATGAACGGGCCTTCCGTCGTCGTGGTCGTCGAGGACGAGACCGAGATGCGGGAGATGCTGCTCGAATTCCTCCGCGCGAGCGGCCACGTCGCCCACGGCGCGGCGTCGGGGCGCGAGGGCGTGGACCTCGTGCTCCGGCTGAGGCCCCACCTCGTCATCCTCGACATCGCGATGCCGGACCTCGACGGGCTCGCGGTGTGCCGTCTCCTCAAGGCCGACCTGCGCACGCGGCGCGTCCCCGTGATGATCCTCACCTCGAACGCGACGACCGACAACCGCATCCGCGCCGTCGAGTACGCCGCCGACCACTTCATGGCCAAGCCCGTCAGCGACCTCGAGGAGTTCTCGCGCTGGGTGCGGGCGCTCTTGGCGCGCGGCGGTCCCGCGGCCGGCGGCGCGCGCGTGGTGGACGGCGTGCTCACGCTCAGCGACGAGGAGCTCGTCGCCGCCGTGGGCTTGGGGAAGCCGGTCGCGCTGCCGGCCAAGCTCTACGCCGTCCTCGCCTTGCTCGCCGCGGACCCCGGCGCCGTCGTGACGCGCGAACGGCTCATCTCGGAGGTGTGGAACAACGCCGTGCGCGACCGCGAGGTGGACGTCGCGGTCAGCCGGCTGCGGTCCGCGCTGGGTCCGGCCGGGAACGCCGTCGCCTCGGTGCACGGGCGGGGCTACCGGCTGGATTTGGACGTCCTGAGACGGCTCTAACGCGGCTCGGCCGGCTTGAGCGTGAACCCCGCGTTCGCCTCCTCCGTCACGGCCTGGTGCACGTTCCCGTGCGCCGCCTGGTTCCCCGCGGGGTTCCGGGCCGCGCAGGCGTCCACGGTGATGCCCGTGTCGGCCGACTGCTGGGCGCACTGCCCGACGATGCCGCCCTGCTCCGGCTGGCCGTAGCGCTTGTCGATGTCGTTGCCCTGGTTCTTCGCCTGCTGCGCCATCTGCTGGGCCTGCTGGAGCATCTCCATCCCCTGCGAGATCATCGCGCCGCCGGCGGCGGCCAGCGCGGCGCCGGCGCCCATCAGCGCGATGCCGATGAGGTTCATCGGGGGGGGCGCCGCCATCAGCGCCGCGCCCGCGGCCATCAATGCGAGGCCGATCATCAGGAGCATGCCTCCCATCATCAGGAGCATCATCCCCTGGTTCTTGAGCGCGGCGGCCTGCTCGCCCAGGCCCCGCGCGTTGTCGACCTGATTCTGGTAAGGCGTGACGTTGACCCCCGGCGGGACGTCGGGCGCTCCGGGCGTGACGCCGAGGTCCGGGGCGCCGCTCCCGAGCGGGGCCACGACGCCCGTCCCTCCCAGGACCCCGGCCAGCTCGCCGCCGGCGGTCTTCTTCTGGTCGAAGGCGTCGCTCGCCATCGAGCGCGCCAGCTGGTCCGAATCGGAGACGGCGCCGAGCATGGACAGGGCGTTGGCGAGTTTCAGCTGCCCGATGGCCCGCGTGGAACGGCCGCGCAGGGCTCCGAGCCGCCGCGTCGCCAGGGCCTGCCGGGCGCGCTGTAGGCCGCCGAGGCGTCCGGCCTTGGGGCCTTCGAAAGCTCCCCCGGCCGAACCTCCCAGCGGAGGGAAGTTCACCCCGGCGTGGGTTCCGAGGGCGCTCAAGGCTCCCCCCTGCGAAGAGCCCGCCCCGCCGGCCAGCCCGAAACCCTCGCGCGTGCGGCCCCAGCCCAGCGGCCGCAGGACTTCTTTCGGCCGGACCGCGGGAGGCTCGTCGGCGGGCGGCGGAACCTCCGCGGGCTCGGGGGGCGGCGCGGCGGGGAGCTCAGGCGCGGGGACGGACTTCTCGACGGTCTTGGCGGGGGCGTCGAGGATCTCTCCTTTGTTCGCGGCGGCCACATAATCCAGCGAGCGGTCGGCCCCCGGCCGGATGCGGACGCTCGAGACGGGCGGTTCGGCGAAGGTCGGCGTGTCCGGCGCCTGGCTCTCGTGGCCCCAGCCGAAGACCCTGGCCGCGGCCGCGAGGAGCAGGACTCCCCACGCCGCGAGGCCGGCTCCGACGAGCCAGCGTCCGGCGGCCGATGCGAACAGCCGCCCCAACCCGGTCGCGGGGCCGCCCAAGGCGCCCGAGAGCGCCGCGCACAGGCGGCCGAGCAGGTCGCTGCGCGCGGCGAGCGAGTTCCCGACCCGCACCGACGCGCCGCCGGCGAGCGCCCCCGGGCCGGGACCGCCGCCGACGAGCCACGGGGCCGCGCCTCCCTTCCGCTCCTCCTTCTTCTCCGTCTCGCGCAGTCGGGGGATGGCGGGCAGCGGCGCGGGTCCCGGGACGGGCTTCCAAACGCCGCGGCGGGTCAAGGTCTTCATGGCCTCATGAAGCCCCCAAGACGGCCCGCGGTCTAGTGCGGGCGGGAGAAACGGCGGGAATCGCGGCGCAATCCGCATCCCACGCAAACCGCGGGCAACAATTCTAGGGGCGGGGCGCGCCGGCGCGCAGCCAGGCTTGGAGCGCCACGCCCAGCGCGACGGCCGCCGCCCCCGCGCCGGCGGCGAGCAGGCGGTCCAAGGCGCGCGCGTGGCGGCGCTCCTCGAAGGCGTTGAAGGCGTCCCCCTCGTTCTTGAGCGCCGCGGCGGCGCGCTCCTGCATCCGCGCGACTTCCGCCTTGAAGTCGTCGATGCCGCTGTCCTCGAGGAAGAGGGCGCCCGTTGGCCCTCGCGGCCAGATCGGAAGAGC
>SCTT01000326.1 GCA_004322435.1 bacterium | reverse complement strand
CGTCGGCAAGGCCGCCGAGGACGCGCTCAAGCTCTTTGCGACCGAGCGCGAGCTGACCTTGCGCCAGGCCGTGGCCAAGAGCGTCCAGGCGCCCGGGCTCTCGCCGATGGCCCGCCGCGGGCTCGCCGAGCTCGACCATGTCTTGAACCTCCTCGAGCGCGACATCAATACGATGTCGCCGAGCGAGGCCATGAACGCCGTCCTCCAGCGCACCGGCTACTGGTCCTCCATCGAGGCCCAGCTCGACACCGACCCCGAGGCGGCGAGCCGCCTGGGCAACTTGCAGGAACTTCTGAACGCCCTGGCCGAGTTCGGCCAGCGCGCCACGGCCGAGGGGCCGGCGAAGCTCTCGAGCTTCCTCGAGGAGGTGGCTCTCCAGAGCGGCGCGGACAGCTACGACGCCATGGCGCCCGCGGTGACCTTCATGACGGTGCACCTGGCCAAGGGCCTCGAGTTCCCCGCCGTGTTCGTCACCGGCCTCGAAGAGGGGCTCTTCCCCATCGCGGCCGGCAACTACTCGGCCGACGACCTCGAGGAAGAGCGCCGCCTGTGCTACGTCGCGATGACGCGGGCCAAGGAGCGCCTCTACCTGGTGCACGCGGCGACGCGGCGCCTGTTCGGGCGCGTGTCGGCCAACCTCCCCTCGCGCTTCATCCTCGAGGCCCGCGTGGCCGGCGGCCAGGGCCGCTCGCTCGACGGGACCGACGACCAGGACACGCAGACGCCCTATCGCTCGGCCTTCGAGCCGGCGACGCCCAGCGCCCCGCCGCCTTTGACGCGCCTGAAGAACGGGATGCGCGTGCGCCACCCCGAGTTCGGCCTGGGCCGGGTCACGGACACCAGCGGCTCCGGCGAGGGCATGCGCGTGACGGTGCTCTTCGAGAACGGGGTCGCCCGGCGGCTGCTGGTCCGCTACGCGCCGCTTTTGCCCGCATGAGCCTGTCCTCCGCGGACGTCAAGAAGGTCGCGCGCCTGGCGCGGCTCAAGGTGAGCGACGAGGAGGTCGAGCGCTTCAAGGGCCAGCTCGGCAACATCCTCGGGCACATGTCGGATCTGGCCGCCCTCGACACCGCGAAGGTGGAGCCCACCGCCCACGCTTTGGGCCTCGTCAACGTGATGCGCGCGGACGTCGCGCAGGTCCTCTCTCCCGAGGCCCGCGCTGCGATCTTCAAGAACGCCCCCGAGCGCGAGGGCCCCTACGTGAAGGTGCCGAAGGTGATCGAGTGAACGCCGTCCTCCTCGCCGCGTTCGTCGCGCTGCCGCGGCCCGCCCTCGCGGCCAAGGGCGCCGGCGCGGCGGAGGCCGACCTCAAGCGCGGCCTCGACCTCTACATGTCGGCGCGCTTCGACGACGCCGTCGAGGCGCTGACCCAGGCGCTCGAGAAGAACCCGCGCTCGAAGACCGCCGCGGGGCTGCGCGCCATCTGCCTGTGGACCACGGGCGACGTGGCCGGCGCCCGGCGCGACGCCCAGAACGCCCTGGCGCTCAAGCCCGCCGACGCGGAGCAGTTCGCGGCGCGCGGCTTCGCGCGGTTCGTGCGCCGGGACTTGGACGGGGCCGCGCACGACTTCATCGCCTCCGCCAAGCGCGACAAGCGCTACGCGCTGGCCTACTTCGGGATGGGCAGCGTGCGCTCCTCGCAGGAGCGGCTGAAGGACGCCCTGACGAACCTCAACATGGCGGCGCGCTTCCGCGCCGACGCCGCCGCGGTCTACATCGTCCGCGGCACGGTGCTCGAGAAGCTCAAGAGCCACCGCCGCGCGGTGGACGACTACTCGAAGGCCCTGAAGTACGCGCCGGACTTCCGCTGGGCGTACTTCTACCGCGGCCGCGCGTGGCGGGAGCTCCAGGAATGGCGCAAGGCCATCCCGGACTTGAACCACTTCCTCGAATTCCATCCCGACTTCGAGCAGGCGCTCTACTTCCGCTCGAACGCCCTCTTCGCCGCCGGAGACTTCAAGGGGGCGGTGAAGGACTTAGACCGCATCCTGCAGCTCAACCCCAAGAACTCGCTGGCGCTCGCCAACCGCGGCGTCGCGCGCGCGGAGCTCGGCGACAAGGAGGCGGGGCTGGCCGACCTGCGCAAGGCCAAGGCCCTGGCCCCCGAGAAGCGCGCCTCCATCGAGCTCCAGATCGCCCGCATCGAGTCCGGCGAGGCGATGCCGGCGGCCAAGCCCGCCGCCTCGGACGACTCCGACGTCGAGATCACCGGCACCCCCGGCAAGGGCCTGGCCGGGAAGGCCGCCGGCGAGCTCTCGGACACGACCGGCATCGCGGCCCAGCCGGACCTCCCGGCGCAGGACCCGCTGCCCGCCGACGAGGAGCCGGGCCCGGCGGCGGGCGCGTCCCTCTTGCCCAAGGCGCCGGCCAAGGCCCCCCGGAAGCTCCCCGAGGTCGGACCGTCCTCCGAGGACGGCTCGGACGTCGCCGACGGCACCGGCCCCGACGACGTCACCTTGCCCGCCCCGAAGCCGGCGGCCCCGCCGCGGCCCCGCCGCGAGCCGGTCATCAGCGAGGACCCCAACGGCCCCACCGGCCCCGGGGAGTTCATGTTTGTGAGATGATGGGGGGTACTGATCTGATCCGTTTGTCTGCTTCTGCCATCGCCGGCGCGGTCTCCCGCGGCGAGCTCAAAGCCGAGGCCGTCGCCCAAGCCCACCTCGACCGCATCGCGGCGGTCGACGGCAAGGTCAACGCTTTTCTAAAGGTCCTCTCGGGACCCGCCCTCGAGGCCGCTCGCGCCGTAGACCTAAAGCGCTCCGCCGGCAAGCCGCTCGGCGCATTGGCCGGCGTGCCCGTCGCCCTCAAGGACAACATCTGCGCCGCCGGCGCCCAGGTCAGCTGCGCCTCGCGCATCTTGGACGGCTACATCGCGCCCTACGACGCGACGGTCGTCGAGCGGCTCAAAGGCGCCGACGCCGTCGTCCTCGGCAAGACCAACTTGGACGAGTTCGCGATGGGCTCCTCCACCGAGAACTCCGCCTTCTTCCCCACGAAGAACCCCTGGGACTTGGGGCGCGTGCCCGGCGGCTCCTCGGGCGGCTCGGCGGCCGCCGTCGCGGCGCGCATGGCGCCCTTGGCGCTCGGCTCCGACACGGGCGGCTCCATCCGCCAGCCCGCGGCCCTCTGCGGCATCGTGGGCCTCAAGCCCACCTACGGCGCGGTGTCCCGCTACGGCCTCGTGGCCTTCGCCTCCTCCTTGGACCAGATCGGGCCCTTCACGCGCACGGCCGAGGACGCCGCGCTCGCGATGTCCGTGATCGGCGGCCATGACCCGAGGGACTCGACCTCCCTGCCGGCTCCGGCCGCCGCGTTCGCCGCGCCGACGGGGGACTTGAAGGGCCTGCGCCTCGGGCTTCCCAAGGAGTACCTCGAAGGCGGGCTCGAGCCGTCGATGCGCGCCGCCTTCGACGCCGCGCTTTCCGCGCTCAAGGCCCGCGGCGCCATCACCCGCGAGGTGGCGATGCCGCACACGAAGTACGCGCTGAGCGTGTATTACCTCATCGCTCCCTCCGAGGCCTCCTCGAACCTGGCTCGCTTCGACGGGGTGCGCTACGGGCCGCGCAAGGGCGGCGCCTCGGGAAACCTGCTCGAGCTCTACGAGGAGAGCCGCGGCGCGGGCTTCGGCCCCGAGGTCAAGCGCCGCATCATGCTCGGCACCTACGCGCTCTCCTCGGGCTACTACGACGCCTACTACCTCAAGGCCCAGAAGGCGCGCACGCTCATCAAGGGCGACTTCGACGCGGCCTTCGAGGACGTCGACGTCCTCGTGACGCCGACGACCCCCGCCCCCGCGTTCCGCTTCGGCGAGAAGACCGGCGACCCGCTTTCGATGTACCTGTCCGACGTCTTCACCTTGCCCTGCAACCTGGCCGGGGTCGGCGGCGTGTCCGTGCCGGCCGGCGTTTCGCCCGAGGGCCTGCCGCTGGGCGTCCAGTTCATGGGCCGCGCCGGCGAGGACGCGGGGCTCTTGCGCCTGGCGCGCGCGCTCGAGGACGCCAAGCTCTTCTCCGGGGAGCCCGCGCTGTGACGCCCGCGCGCGAGTACTCGGCGGGCGGCCTCGTCACGAAGGGGGGGAAGGTCCTCCTCATCCGCATGAAGAAGCTCTCCGGCGAGAAGGTCTGGACCTTCCCGAAGGGCCACCTCGACCCCGGCGAGACGCCGCGGCGGGCGGCCCTGCGCGAGGTGAGCGAGGAGGCCGGCCTTCAGTGCCGCATCAAAGAGACGCTGGCCCTCGTGCGCTACTCCTTCGTGCGCAAAGGCCGCCCGGTCAAGAAGCGCGTGCGCTGGTACTGGATGGAGCCCCTCCGGAAGGTCCCCGCGACGACCCCCGACGAGGTCTTCGGCATGAAGTGGCTCGGCTACGGCGGCGCCAAGCGCCTCCTCGAGTACCCCGCCGACCTGCGTCTCTTGGACACGATGAAGAAGCGGAGGGTCCTCGCGTGACTTGGGAGACCGTCGTCGGGCTCGAGGTGCACTGCCAGCTGGGCGTCAAGACCAAGCTGTTCTGCTCCTGCTCCACCGCCTCCTTCGGCCAGCCCGCCAACGTCAACGTCTGCCCGGTCTGCACCGGCCAGCCGGGCGTGCTCCCGGTCTTAAACGGCGGCGCCGTCGAGCTGGCGTTCTCGGCGGCGCTCGCGCTCGGCTGCCGCTTGGAGCCCCGCTCGGTCTTCGCCCGCAAGAACTACTTCTACCCGGACCTCCCGAAGGGCTACCAGGTCTCGCAGTACGAGCTGCCCTTCTCGCGCGACGGCAAGCTCGCCATCCCCGGCAAGACCGTGGGCATCCACCGCATCCACATGGAGGAGGACGCGGGCAAGCTCCTGCACGCCATCGGTTCCGAGGAGCTCCCCTACTCGCTCGTGGACTTCAACCGTGCGGGCGTCCCCCTCATCGAGATCGTCTCCGAGGCCGACATGCGCACGCCCGAAGAGGCCTTCGACTACCTGACGAACCTCAAGGCCGTCCTCCAGTACGCGGGCATCTCGCGCTGCGACATGGAGAAGGGGGAGCTCCGCTGCGACGCGAACGTCTCGGTGCGCCGCCCCGGCGAGGCCTTCGGCACGCGCATCGAGGTCAAGAACCTCAACTCCTTCCGCTCGGTGCGGGACGCCATCGAGTACGAGGCCAAGCGCCAGGCGGCCCTCATCGAGTCCGGCGGCAAGGTCACGCAGGAGACGCGCCTGTGGGACGTGGAGGCCGCCCGTACGGAGCCGATGCGTTCTAAAGAGGAGGCGCACGACTACCGCTACTTCCCCGAGCCCGACCTCGTGCCGCTCGTGGC